>JBKPNV010000405.1:0-9494 GCA_046732795.1 Acidobacteriota bacterium | reverse complement strand
GCGACGGCAACCAGGAGGGCGGCGAGCATCTTCATTGGAACCTCCTCGGCGGACCGAGGGAGTGGACAACCAGGACTCGCCCTGGTGTCTGCAGTGTGGTGTCCGACATACTGAGCCCCGCCGGGGCTGCCTGTCAATCTGCTCGGTTGGCCGTTGCGACCGGCGATCCGCTGTGCGGAACCGTATCTCACTCTGCCCAAACCGCCCTTTATCCACACACCTCAGCGTTCGCAGCCGGCCAACGAGCTGTGCCAATACGCTCCCTACGGTTTGGCTCCGTGACATACGGTTCCGCACACCTCTCACATGGATCGGATTTCAAAGAACGAAGGCCCAAGGACTTGCGCTACATATGACGGCGCGCTAGTCCCGCCAGATCCGTTGCCACCACGTGGCCGGTGTCGAAGCCGCAGGGTTGGCAATCCTCATCGCACTGCGGATCTCAGTGACGTTCCATCCCGTCAGCAGAGCCAGGTTCTGCGCCTCCTGTTCGCGACGCTGTGTCAATTCGACGCGATACCGCGTTGCGGCCGCGCACGTGTCGGTGCCATTCCAGGCGTGTCTCAGGACATACCGTCCCTGGAAATTCGAGCGGTCGGCGGTCTCCTGGAACACGAGATCTTCCGGGAAGTGTTCGCCATCGTAACGAACGTGCAACCTCGTGATGAACACGTTCTGCGGGCGAGGCTGAAAAGCCCCGGGTAATCGTGTCTGATTCGCGCGAGCTGGCGTCGGGTCGGGCGACGGATTCAGCCAAAAGACGCCGAGTTGTTGAAGCTCCTCCGTCGAGAGCGGGTCGGCTGCGCAGGGATCACACCAACTCATGTCCCACGCGTACTCAGTGAAGATCGTGCTCATGTTTTCCTTCTTCACCTGCTGCGAAAACATCGCCCGGTAGAAGTCGGGGAACCGGTCCTTGACGTACAGCGGAAGATCCATGCCCGTCGGCAGCTTCACCGTTCTGTAGTTCGTGGCCTCCACGCGCCCGCGCTGCGTGAGCGCGTAGATGAACAGTTCTTGTGTGCCGTCGGCATTGACCGTCCCCAGGCGAATCGGCAGCATGAATTTCGGCGATTCGTATGCAACCTGGATCGGTCGCAGCATCGAGAACCCGAGCTTCGCCTGTTCCTTCAGATTCACCTTCGCGACGAAGAACTTCAGGTTCTGCTTGATGTAGCTGTTCAAGACGCTCGAGGCGCCTGCGGGGATCCGGTAGCCGTTGTCGCGCAGCCAGATTTCGAGGCCACTGCTTTGCTGCGCCGACAGGATCAGGATGTCGTACTCGCCGACGGTGTATTGCGCCTCGATCGTGACGCCGACGCTTTTGGCGGCGTTCCGCTCGAGCGCGACGTCGGCCCTCATCGCTGCAGGGGCGGTGGCACGCAGCTCATACATCGGTCTCTCGCATGGGTTCTCGTCGAAATACTCGACCAGCCGCGGAGCAGAGTAGGCATCGAGGTGATCGATGAGCGCCTTGTTGCCGACATGAATCTGGCCTCGCTGCAGCACAGTCGGGACGGGGACCACGACGGCGAACTCTTTCAGATCTCCTTTGAAGTCGTTGGCCATGGTCAGCACCGTCCGGTCCTCGCTGCGCACGAGGACGACCTGCGACGCTTTGTTGAACAAACGCGTGTCAGCCTTGGATACGTAAAAACCGCAAAAGGCCAGGAGCGTGGGATGCGACCACGCGCACACCGCGACTACTGCCACGATCAGACCCAGTCGTTTCATATGCCACCTCTCTCAGCGCAGGACATCTCCTGACGCCGACAACGTTGCGGATGAAGCAGGTTTCCCTGCGTCAGGAGATGTCTGGCCCGCGGAGCGGGGCCAGACCAACACTGTCGGCAGTGAAGCGGAACCCCTCCCATCTCTTCAGGATCGCTCGGCGGTTTGAAGGGGAGCTTCACTGCCCTTCCGATTCCGGGACGCGACCATTCATATCGCCACCCTGGCAGAAGCCGATTGATCAATGGAACGGTGATCGAGCACGCGGCGAGCGCCCACAACAAGCCGTTGGTACGGAAGAGCCGGAACTGGACGTACCAGGCGCCGCACGCGACCAGCAGCGCGAACAGCATTCGTCCCAACCGCGAGTCGGGACTCGTCCTCGGATCCGAAATCATGAAGAAGGAGAAGAGCAGCAGGGCTCCGCTCTGCAGGCGATGAATCGGAATGCTGAGCGGCTCACCGAGCCACAGCGAGCGGCCGAAGACGAGCCCCATGTAGAACACAAGGAAGGAGAGGGTGATGTCGCTTCGCGCTGCGCGTGTGACCACGAGGCCACCGAGGCAGGCCATCAAGAACGCGAAGAATGCGACGTTGCCCCACTGGCCAGGAGATACCCAGGCGTGGCCGGTCAGCAGCATCACGACGATTCCGAAATTCGTCGGGTTGAACAGATGCTTGCCTTCGATGCGGATCACGAACTTGCTCGCCACTGTTACGACGGCAGCCACGATCGCCAGCTCGAGAGAATTGGTTCGAAGCAGCAGGCACAAGGACAGTCCGGAGATGAGCGCGCTCCGGGGATCGAATGCGGGTGTCTTCGGAAACCAGCGCGTGCACAGGTACTGCGTCAGCAAGGCAGTCGTCAGCATCGCGACTGCCTGCGCCAGGGCGACTTCGAAGTCGAGCCGCGTCAGCCCATAAGCCAGAAGTGCCGCCAGGACAGCGATTTGGTAATGGCGCGGGTCAGGCTTCATCGGCACGATGCACCTCGCGAGGCAGCGCCTCAGGCAATGGCGTCTGACCCTTAGAACGCGGAACTCGAATTTCCTTGCAGGGGTCTTCACGAGACACCCGCACTCAACTGCGGTTTCCGTGATGGTGGGCGCTCGAGGCGGTCATTTCGGCGATGCCGCGCTCATGGCCGATAATCCTCGTGAATGCCCAGGCTCGTCGAATGCGTCCCGAATATCTCGGAGGGTCGCGATCGCGACACGATTGAGGCGATCGCCGCTGAGATCCGCGGTGTTCCGGGCGTCGCGTTGCTCGACGTGGACCCGGGAGCCGACACGAACCGGACCGTCTATACGTTCGTCGGCCCTCCGGAATCGGTTGTTGAAGCCGCCGTTCGCATGGCGCGGAAAGCCGCCGCGCTCATCGACATGTCCCGCCACACCGGGGCGCATCCCCGGATCGGCGCGATCGACGTCTGCCCGATTGTGCCGGTGTCAGAGATCACGATGAGCGAATGCGTGGACGTTGCGCGAGCGCTCGGCCGCCGGCTCGCGGATGAACTGCAGATCCCGATCTACTTCTACGAACACGCGGCCACACGCGACGAGCGGCGAAGCCTGGCCAGCATCCGGGCCGGCGAATACGAGGGGCTTCGGGAGAAGTTGGCGAACGCGGCATGGGCACCGGACTGTGGTCCGGCGGCATTCAACGCGCGCCTGGGCGCGACGGTGGTTGGTGCCCGCGAGTTCCTCATCGCGTACAACGTGAACCTGAACACGCGCGAGAAGCGGCTGGCACACGAAGTCGCTCTGAACATTCGCGAAGCCGGACGGCTTCGGCGCGATGATCGCGGGAACGTGGTCACGGCCGCCGACGGAAATCCAGCGAAGATTCCCGGCCGTCTCAAGGCGACTCGCGCCATCGGCTGGTACATCGAGGAGTACCGCCAGGCCCAGGTTTCGATCAACCTCCTCGACTTCCGGACAACGGCGCTCCACGTCGTATTCGAAACAGTCAAGGAGGAGGCGGAACGGCTTGGCCTGCGCGTCACCGGGTCCGAGCTGGTTGGAATGGTGCCGCTGCAGCCGATGGTGGATGCCGGGCGATTCTATTTGCGCATGCAAGGCAGATCACCCGGCGCGCCGGAGCCGGAACTGATCGATCTGGCCGTGCGCTCGCTGGGCCTGGAGCAGCTTGCGCCATTCGATCCGCAGAAGAAGATCGTCGAGTACGCGGTGCGCGTGCCTGCGCCGTTGATGTCGTTGCCGGTCAGCCGCTTCGTTGACGAGGTCTCGAGCAACACGCCGGTCCCCGGTGGCGGCTCGGCGTCCGCATTGGCTGGCAGCCTTGGCGCGGCGCTGGCGGCCATGGTCGCCAATCTGTCTGTGGGACGAAGCAGTGACGACGAAGAGCTCAGCGAGATGTCGCAGCGTGCTCAGGCGACGAAGCAGGCACTGGCCGAGATCGTCGACGAGGACGCGCGTGCGTTCAGTCGCGTGATGGACGCGATGCGCCTGCCGCGCGTGACGGAAGTCGAGCAACGCGCTCGCGGGCAGGCATTGCAGGCAGCATATCGCCATGCGGCCGAGGTGCCCCTCCAGGCGGCACGGCTGTCGCTCGCGGTGCTCGACCTTGCACGCGTTGCCGCCTTCAAGGGGCGAACCGACGCGGCATCCGACGCTGGGACGGCAGCACTGCTCGCGCGCGCGGCGGTGGAAGGGGCTTCGCTCAACGTCTTGATCAATCTGAAGACGCTCGACGACGATGTCTTCGTCCGCGCCTGCCGTGGCGACGTCGATCGGATGCGCGTCCACGCGCGACAGATCTGCGACGAGATCGTCGACAGAATTCACAGTCGTTTCGAGAACCGCGAGGTGATGTCATGACGGTGAACACGGCCATTCGAGCGCCGCGCGGATCGACGAAACGTTGTCGGGGATGGGATCAGGAAGCGGCTCTTCGCCTGTTGATGAACAACCTCGACCCCGACGTCGCAGAGCGGCCTGACGACTTGATCGTGTACGGCGGTGCCGGCAAGGCGGCCCGCGACTGGCCCTCCTACCACGCGATCGTGGCGACACTCGAGCGGCTCGCCGACGACGAGACGCTGCTCGTCCAGAGCGGCAAGCCGGTTGGCGTGTTCCGAACTCACGAGGAGGCTCCGCGCGTGCTGATCGCGAACGCCAACCTCGTGCCCAGGTGGGCGACGTGGGGCGAGTTCCGCCGCCTGGAGGGGCTCGGGCTGACGATGTACGGACAGATGACCGCCGGCTCGTGGATTTATATTGGCAGCCAGGGAATCCTGCAGGGCACCTACGAGACGTTCGCCGAGTGCGCCCGCCAACGGTTCGGCGGTGACCTGGCGGGACGTCTCGTGGTCACGGCCGGTCTCGGAGGCATGGGTGGCGCGCAGCCCTTGGCTGTCACGATGAACGGTGGCGTCTGCATCGCCGTCGAAGTCGATCGAAGCCGGATCCAGCGTCGCCTCGAAACCGGCTACTGCGATCGCGTGTGCACCGATTTCAGCGAGGCGATCGCGCTTGCCGTGGAGGCGCGCGACGCGAAACGGCCGCTGTCGATTGGTCTGCTGGGCAACGCAGCTGATGTGCTACCCCGGATCGTCACCTCTGAGTTCACTCCCGACATCGTGACCGACCAGACGTCGGCGCACGATCTGCAGGTCGGCTACATTCCGTCCGGCACGTCGGTCGAGGACGCGGCGCGATGGCGAGCACGTGATCCGGAGGGCTACGAGAACGCCGTGCTCGATTCCATGGTCGTGCATGTCGAAGCCATGCTGGCGCTGCAGCGACGAGGCGCGGTCGTCTTCGACTACGGCAACAACATCCGCGGGCAGGTGTCGGATCGTCGCGGCATCGCCGAGGCATTTCACATTCCGGGCTTCGTTCCGGCCTTCGTCAGGCCGTTGTTCTGTCGCGGTTCCGGGCCGTTCCGTTGGGTTGCGCTCTCCGGCGATCCTCAGGACATCGCCGTCACGGACCGGGCGATCCTGGATCTCTTTCCGAACGACGCGCCGTTGCGACGCTGGATCGATCAGGCGGCGAGGCGCATCACGTTCCAGGGACTGCCGGCGCGCATCTGCTGGCTGGCGTACGGAGAGCGTGCCGAGGCAGGCGCGAAATTCAACTGGCTGGTGCGACGTGGTCTCGTCAGCGCTCCGATCGCCATCGGTCGCGACCACCTCGATGGCGGGTCGGTGGCGTCGCCGTACCGCGAGACCGAGGCGATGAAGGATGGCTCTGACGCGATCGCCGACTGGCCGCTGCTCAATGCGCTCCTCAACACGTCGTGCGGCGCCAGTTGGGTCTCGATCCATCACGGCGGTGGTGTTGGTATCGGCTACTCGATTCACGCAGGGATGGTGACAGTCGCGACCGGGACGGATAGCGCTGAACGCCGCCTGCAGCGAGTGCTCACCGCCGATCCGGGAACGGGCGTGATGCGTCATGCCGACGCTGGTTACGACGAAGCGCTGGCAGTGGCGCGCCAGCATCGAATCGATCTGCCGATGCTGGATAACGCGCGGTAATCTCGAAAATGAGGTCCAGCATTTTCGATAACAATCCTCAATCAGCAACCAATCGACACTCAAAGATCCCATAATCAACAATGTTCGTTCCGAATTACGGGTGACAACTCGATGCCCGTCCTCGCCAACATCGGCCTCCTCGCCACCTGCCGTGACGAAGGGGGTCAGAACGCGATTCATGCAATGCCGGAAGCCGCGCTGGCCTGGAGAGATGGTGAGATCACGTGGGTGGGGCCGGCAAACGCCCTTCCGAATGACTATCGCGACGACGAGCGCATCGATGCCGAGGGGCGGCTCGTCGTCCCGGGTCTGATCGACTGTCACACGCACCTTGCATTCGCCGGGTGGCGCGCAGACGAAATCGACGCGCGGATTCGCGGCCGCACCTATCAGGACATCGCGGCGGCTGGTGGTGGCATCGCCAGGACCGTTGCGGCCACGCGGGCCACCAGTAATGATGAACTGATCGGACGTTGCGCGAGTTCGCTCGCGGCAATGGCCCGGCTTGGCGTCACGACGGTTGAAGCCAAGAGCGGATACGGCCTCGATCTCGCGAGCGAGATTCGGTTGCTGGAGGTCTATGAGTCGCTGCAGCGCACGCAGCCTGTCCGCCTCGTATCAACGCTGCTCGCGGCGCACGTCGTGCCGCGGGAGTACGCGAAGAGTCGAGAGCAATACGTCGATCTCGTGTGTCGCGACGTCATTCCGGCTGTCGCGCGTCGAAGACTCGCCCGGTTCTGCGACGTGTTCGTCGAGAAGGGAGCGTTCACCGTAGACGAGGCGCGAGCGATCCTGCGTCGCGCCGGGGAGCACGGGCTGGGCGCAAAGCTCCACGTCGACCAGCTGACCGATGGCGGCGGCGCGGCACTCGCGGCGGAACTGAAGGCAGCGTCAGCCGATCATCTCGAATGCGTCTCAGCAGAGGGCATCACACAACTGGGGCGCGCCGGGACAGTGGCGGTGACCTTGCCCCTGGCCGCGTTGTATGTCGGCCATCCCACGGCGCCCGCGCGCAGGCTGATCGCGGCGGGCGTGCCGGTCGCCGTCGCCACCGACTTCAATCCCGGCACGGCGCCGACGTTCCATCTGCCGCTGGCCATGCTGCTGGCGGCAACGCTGCAGCGCATGACACCGGCGGAGGTGTTGAAGGGGGTCACGACGTATGCCGCACGCGCGATCGGTGAGGCTTCGACGATTGGATCGCTCGAGCCCGGCAAGCGCGCTGATTTCGCCATCATCGACGCGCCTGACGTGAACCACTGGATCTATCACTTCACGCCCAACGCCTGCGTGCGCACGTTTATCGCCGGAGTGGATGCTGTGCGCGCCTAGCACTCAGCGCCCCGCGCGA
The DNA here is from genome assembly GCA_046732795.1 of Acidobacteriota bacterium. Taxonomy (GTDB): domain Bacteria; phylum Acidobacteriota; class Vicinamibacteria; order Vicinamibacterales; family UBA2999; genus Gp6-AA40. Next base: position 1,908 of record JBKPNV010000405.1, on the reverse strand, counting down.
TCATCTCCTCGCACACACGCCGCGTCGTGCAGCGCGGCGATTACGACCGCACCGGCGGTTCAGTTGCCGAGACGCGAGTCGCAGGCACCGCGTCAATGAAGCGGCGGACGAGCGGCACGCGATCGGAATCGCGATGCCATGCGAGGGCGATGTTCCATTCGGCCTGAGGCAGTCCCAACTCCCGAAAGCGCACACCCGGCAGACGCATCAGGGCCGCCGAGCGCGGGACGAGCGCCACGCCAAGCCCGGCGCGGACGAGCGACACCACGGTGAACAGTTCAAACGCCTCCTGAACCACTCGCGGGGCGAAGCCGGCTGCCGCGCAAACGCTCAGCACATGATCGTGGAAGCTGGCAGACCGGGATCGGGCGATGACGATGAACGGTTCGGACGCAACCGACCGCAGCCCGGCGCGCGTGTTCCACCGGCTGTGTGGGCCGAGCGCCGCGACCAGGTGCTCGGTCAGCACCGGGCGCGTCTGCAGCCGGTCGTCGCGCTCGCGACGACGGATAAAACCGACGTCGATCTTGCCGCTGACGAGAGCGTCGATCTGATCGGGCGTCGACATGTCCCGCAGATGGAGCTGGACGTCCGGATGGGCGCGCCGGAATCTCCTCAGGACGTCAGGAAGCAGGCCGAAGATGCTGGCAATACCAAATCCAATGCGGAGCAGTCCTGCTTCGCCGCGGGCGGCGCGTTGTGTGACGGCAATCGCCGCCGATGCCTCGCTGACGAGATGCCGGCCGCGGGTGGCGAGGAGCCGGCCGGCGTCGGTGAGGCGCACATCGCGATACCCGCGAATCAGGAGCGGACCCCCGATTCGTTCTTCGAGGCGGCGGAGCCGCTTGCTCAGGGCTGGCTGGGAGACATGCAGCCGATCGGCGGCACGGCCGAAATGAAGCGTCTCGGATAAGGCGAGCAACGCCTGCAAGTCGTCGAAATCGACGTCCATAACTGCAGGTTATCAGATCGCGGCACATGTTTCATTGGACGGAATCACAGCGAAAGGCGATCCTGGGACGCGAGAGGGGTCCCCGATGCTCAATGTGATACCGCAGTCGTCAGACCTGCGCGAACGAGACCGTCACTGGACGGCGCGGTTGCCACGCCGTATTCGAATTGCCATCGACATGGATGAAGTGATGGCCGATGCGCTCAGCGAGCACCTGCGACGATACAACGTCTTCTATGGCGCGAGCCTCACGGCTGCGGACCTGCACGGACATCATCTCGACGACTTCGTCCCCGCCGGGCATCGCGCCGCGACGGAAGCGATGATCGATGCCTCGTTCTTCGAAAGCCTCGCGGTGCTGCCCGATTGCCAGGCGGTAGTACAGGAACTGGCCGAGCGGTACGAGGTGTTCATCGTGTCCGCGGCGATGGACGTTCCGTGCTCTTTCGACGCGAAATACCAATGGCTGCGACGGCACTTCCCGTTCATTCCCCCCACACACGTCGTATTCTGCGGTGACAAGAGTGTCGTCGACGCTGACTACCTGATCGATGATCGGGCGAGGCACTTCGCCCACTTCAAGGGGCAGCCGCTGCTGTTTTCGGCTCCGCACAATGCGGCCGAGACCCGATATCAACGTGTCTCGTCCTGGAAGGACGTGCGCGCCGTCTTCGCAGACCTCTGAGCCCGCCTAAATCTGATATCCCCGTGCGAGGTCGCGGAATACCGCCGCTTCGGCGGCTTGTCGCGACGCGTCCCAGCCAAGTTCGGCGCCCATCAGCCGTGCGACGTCAGGTGCCATGGCTTCCGCGGCACCGGCATTGAGGAACAGCGCCCGCGTGCGCCGCGCCAGCACGTCTTCGACCGTGCGCGCCATTTCGTGACGCGTGGCCCAGACGACTTCCGCGCCCGTGTACGGCAGCTCCGAATGAAGTGGTACCGCCAATGACGGCGTC
>JBKPNV010000404.1:0-24708 GCA_046732795.1 Acidobacteriota bacterium | reverse complement strand
GACGTCCCGTTCGATCTCTCCGAGGTGCTCTTCATCACGACTGCCAACGTCCTGCACCCGATTCCGCCGGCGCTCAGAGATCGCATGGAAGTGCTCGAAATCCCCGGCTACACCGAGGAAGAGAAGCTCGCCATCGCGCGCGATCACCTGGCCCAGAAACAGATCACGAATCACGGGCTCACCCCCGAGCAGCTTGTCATCACCGACGATGCGCTGCGGACGGTGATCCGCGGCTATACCAGGGAAGCTGGCGTGAGAAATCTCGAGCGCGAGATTGGCGCCCTCTGCCGGAAGGCCGCGAGGCGACGGGCGGAAGGTGATGAGGCGTTGCTGTCGATTACTCCGGCGGTGGTCATGGACATGCTGGGGGCGCCGACATTTCTCGACGAGGAGATCGAGGAGCGGACCAAGGATCCCGGCGTGGCGATCGGCCTCGCGTGGACTCCAGCTGGTGGCGATGTGCTGCTCGTTGAGACGTCGCGGATGCCTGGCACTGGCCTTCTGACGCTGACCGGCCAGCTGGGAGACGTGATGAAGGAATCAGCGCGTGCGGCGCTCTCGTGGTTCCGGGCGCATGCGGCGGCCTATGGAGCTGATCCGGACTTCTTCAAGAACGCCGAGATACACCTCCACGTGCCGTCAGGTGCGATTCCCAAGGACGGACCGTCGGCTGGTGTAACCATTGCCACGTCGCTTGCGTCCGAGTTGACGCGGCGTCCCGTGCGCGGCGATATCGCCATGACCGGCGAAGTCACGCTGTCAGGCCGAGTGTTGCCTGTCGGCGGAATCAAGGAGAAGGTCCTCGCGGCGCGCCGCGTGGGTATACGGGAAGTGATCTTGCCCAAACAGAACGAGAAGAACGTGAAGGAAGATCTGTCGGACGAGCTCAGACGGGATCTGACGATTCACTATGTTCAGACCGTCGACGAGGTCCTGCTGCTCGCGTTGTTGCCCGCCGCGAAGGCACGGAGCGATCGCAAGGGTCGCAAGGTGCAGCCCTCGTTGCAATAACCTTGAGTCCCAAGTCCCGACTCCCAATTCCAACTACATCGATTCTCTTTGGGAGTTGGGGACGGGGAACTGGAAGTTGATCAACGACAGCCCCGCGACCGTCTTCATGTCGATGACGTCACCCGCGGCGAACATTCGCTGAATCTCATCGCGCGTGAAGGCGCGCGCCTCGATGTCCTCATCCTCGTCCTGGTGCGCTTCGTCATCGTCGGGACCCGGCGCTCGCAGGCCGGTTGCCTTGAAGAACGTCATTTCCTCGTCGCAGTAGCCCGGCGTCGGAAAGTACGCACCCATGCGCTCGAGTTGCGCGGGAATCTGCCCGGTTTCCTCCTGGCACTCGCGCCGCGCCGCGTGTGCGACGTCCTCGCCCGGTTTGAGGCTCCCGGCCGGGAGTTCCCAGGCCCACCTGCCAATCGGGGGGCGATACTGCCTGACGAGGATGATCTCGTTCTGACCGGTGATGGGAATGATCACGACCGAACCCGGGTGCCGGATGATTTCGGCCTGCAGCTCGCCGCCCTTGGGAAGCGCAATCGTTTCCACGCGAACGCTGAAGACGCGTCCGTGAAAGATGGTTCGAATCTCTGTGGGGACGATCGATTTTTTGCTCATGCCTCGTCCTTGCCTTCGGGCGGCCACCCGGGGAGATCCTCGAGCACCTGTGTGAGATCGTCTGGCAATTCTGCGATGAACTGCATTCGCCGGCCGTCGGCGGGGTGCGTAAACACCAGCCGCGCGGCATGCAGGAACGGCCGCTGCAACCGCTGCACGGCGCGGATGTCGCCGGGCACACGGCGATGGACGCCGCCGTAGGTGGAGTCGCCCACGATGGCGTGGCCGATGGCGCTCAAGTGCACGCGGATCTGATGCGTCCGTCCGGTGAGAATCGCGACCTGGCACAATGTCAGGCCCGGCATGTGATGCGCGCGCGTAATGCGTGTGACCGCGTGACGAGCCCGGCTGGCACGCGTCGACATCTTCACGCGATTCGACGGGTCTCGACCAATAGCCGCTTCAATGCGCCGCCCCGCCTGGACCACGCCCCAAACCAGCGCGATGTATTCCTTTTCCACTTCGTGATCGTGGAACTGGCGCGCGAGTTCGTGGTGAGCCGCGTCGCTCTTGGCGACGACCATGAGGCCCGACGTGTCGCGGTCCAGCCGATGCACGAGGCCCGGCCTGAGTTCCCCTCCCACGCCGCTGAGGTCATCGAGGTGGTGCAACAGCGCATTGACGACTGTTCCCGATGCATGACCGGCGCTCGGATGCACCACCATGCCGGCGGCTTTGTTCACGACGGCGAGATCGCGATCCTGATAGACGATGTCGAGCGGCAGATCCTCACTCGAAACGGTCGACGGTGCGGCTGGCGGAAGAGAGACAGTGACCTCGTCGCCCTCGTGAATTGGCAGGTTGGCCTTGGCCTCGCAAGACCTCGGCCCTTTCGGTCCCCTGCGTTGAATCTCGACGTGATGGTCGGAAATGAGGCGCTGGAGTTGCGAACGGGAGTAGTCACCGAGGAGCGCGACCAGGACGCGATCGAGGCGTTGCCCGTCGAGGTCGCCAGGAACGAGAAACGTGCGGCTCTCGGCGTCCGCTGGGGTTTCGGCGGCTGGCGTTCCAGTCTCGGTCGTGCGCTCGCGTGTCACGCGGCCGCGCGTCTGCGTCCGCGCATCTCCTGTGGCGGCGTCTGCGGTGTGGTTTTGGCCAGCCATGTCAGCATGATGAGACTGAGCGGCGCGAGGACCAGCGAGATGAACTGTGAAGTCGAGAAACCGAACAGCGCGCCGCGCGGATCACCTCGATAGATCTCGATGATGTAGCGTGACACCGCGTAGAGAAACATGAACGACCAGAACGTGCGTCCGGCAAACACCTTCCCCCGCTTTTCCGTCACGAGCAGCAAAACGAGGATCAGCAGTTCGGCACCGGCTTCGTAGAGTTGCGTGGGGTGGAGCGGGATGCCGAGCGGCGTGCCGACGTTGGCCGCTGCGAGCGGATTGGTGAATGTCACGGCCCACGGAACATCGGTCGGCCTGCCGTAGCAGCAGCCGGCGGCGAAGCAGCCGAGTCGACCGGTCACGTGTCCCAGGGCAATGCCGGGAGCGAAGACATCGCACGTCGTCCAAAACGGCATGCGATGCCTGGCGATGTACCAGAACGCGACGGCAACCGCGAGGATGAGGCCGCCATAAAACACACCTCCCGATCGCGCCAGCGCGAGCAGTTCCCATGGTGACTGGCGGAACTGGTCGAAGTCGACGAGCAGCAGCATCAGTTTCGCGCCGACCAGAGCCGCGATGATGATGTAGATGCCGAGGTCGAGCACGCGGTTGGCATCGAGACCCCACTTCCGCGCGCGGGTCATCGCCAATCGCAACCCGAGCAGGTAGGAAGCGGCCAGCAGGACGCCGTAGGAATAGACGGTGAGCGGGCCGATCTTAAACAGTTCTGGATACACGTGAATGCCCCACGCCGAGCAGGTCGAGGATCATGAGCGCTACTCCGATCGTAATGGAGGCGTCGGCGATGTTGAAGGCCCAGAAATGCCAGCCGCCCCAGTAGAAGTCAAAGAAGTCCAGCACATATCCCGCGTACACGCGGTCGATGAGGTTGCCAAGGGCGCCGCCGATCACGAACGACAAGCCGATTCGCGTCAGCCGCTGCCCTGGAGCCAGGGTGGCGGCGTAGATCGCCAGGCCCACGAGTGCGGCCGTCTGCACCAGGGCCATCAGCGCGGTCTTGAACGGAACGTCGACGGCGTTCATCAGGCCGAAGGCCGCACCCGTGTTGTGGACGCGTGTCAGGCTGAAGAATCCCGGGATAACAGTCACACTATCGAACAAGCCGAGCCTCGGGCGCACGGCCGCCTTGACCAGCTGGTCGAGCACGACGACAGCCGCGACGACCCACAGATGGACTGGCCGGGGTAGCGTCACGATCAGCTGTTCACCGGCTCAGCCAGCGCCTCAACGCACCGGTCGCAAATGCCTGCCCATTCAGGCTCCGTGCGGACCGATGACACATATCGCCAGCAGCGCGCGCATTTCACGCCCGGCGCCTTGTCTACTTCGACGCCGACACCGCTTTCGCCGGTCGTTGACTCGACGATCAGTGACACGTCGGAGACATTGAGCAGCATCGCCAGTTCGTCGCGATGACGGTCGAGCAGCGCGGCCACCGATCCTCTGGCTTTCAGCACGACGCGCGCGCCGAGGGATGTGCCGATGATCTTGTCTTTGCGCTTCTGCTCGAGGGCGGCATTGACCTGTTCTCGAACCGCCAGCAGCGCATCCCATTCCTCGAGCAGCGCCGTGTCGATGAGACCATCAAGTCGTGGGAAGTCCTCGAGATGCACTGACGCTGAACGCGCTCCGGGAATGTGCCGCCACAGATCGTCTGCCGTCACTGGAAGGATGGGCGCGAGCAGCTTCGCCAGCCCCTCGCAGACCACGTACATCGCCGTCTGCGTCGACCGCCGCTCGCGCGATCGCGCCCCCAGCGTGTACATGCGGTCCTTGGTCACATCGACGTAGAACGCGCTGAGATCGATCGTCGCGAGCATGTTCATCGTCTGCGAGACCGTCGAGAAGTCGTATTCGTCGTATGCGCGCAGCATGCGTTCAGCGGCTCGCCCGTATCTCGCCAATGCGAAGCGATCAACTGCGTCGAGCTGATCGATCGGCAATCGATCCGCCGCTGGATCGAAGTCGTAGAGATTGGCCACCAGTATCCTGCAGGTGTTCCGCAGTTTGCGGTACACGTCGATGACCCGCGTGAGGATTTCCTTGCTCACGCGCAGCTCCTCGGTGAACTCGGTCATCGCGACCCATAGTCGGATGATTTCGGCGCCGCTCTCCTTGATGACTTCCTGCGGCACGATCGTGTTCCCGAGCGACTTCGACATCTTGCGGCCTTCGAGGTCGATCAGGAAGCCGTGCGTCAGTACCGCGCGGAACGGCGGACGCCCGCGTGTTGCGAGCGCGACGAGCAGCGAGCTCTGAAACCAGCCGCGGTGCTGATCGCTCCCTTCGAGGTACATGTCCGATGGCCACGTGAGCTCGTCGTAGCGCGGCAGCACCGCCTCGTGGCTCGAGCCGGAATCGAACCATACATCGAGAATATCGCGCTCGCGCTCGAACGATGTGCCTCCGCACGACGGACAGGTCAGCCCCTGAGGAAGGAACTCCTCGATTGGACGTTCATACCAGGCATCGGCGCTGTACTCCTCGAAGATATCCGCGGCGCGCGCGATCAACTCCGGAGTGAGGATGGCTTCGCGGCAGCGCGTGCAATCGACCGCTGGAATCGGCACGCCCCACGCGCGCTGGCGCGAGATGCACCAGTCAGGCCGATTCGAGACCATGTTGAAGATGCGATCGCGCCCCCACGAAGGAATCCACTTCACCTGGTGATCGATCGCGTGGCGGGCCGCTTCACGAAGCGTCCGCAGCTCGCCATCGGCGCACGCCACCGATGGCTCGCCGTCCATTCGCACGAACCACTGCGACGTGGCCAGAAAGATCACGGGGTTGTGGCAACGCCAGCAGTGCGGGTACTGGTGCGAGAACGTCTCGCGATGCCAAAGCCGGCCTCGGTCGGCCAGCGCCTGTTCAACCTTCGGATTGGCATCGAATACCCGCTGGCCGCCAAACAGCTGAACGCTGTCGAGGAAGTGACCACCGGGGTCGATCGGCGCATAGATCTCGAGGCCGTACTTGACGCCAGTCAGGAAGTCGTCCGCGCCGTGGCCGGGGGCCGTGTGCACGGCACCGGTGCCCTGTTCGAGCGTGACGTAATCACCGAGCACTGCGACCGACGCGCGATCGTAGAGTGGATGCTGGAACGTGATTCCTTCGATCACCTCGCCCTTGAAGCGGGCCACCGGGCGATCGAAGGCGCGCCCGACGATTCGCCCCACCGTTTCGGCGAGCGCCTCGGCGACAATCACCGCCCGGCCATCGATGTCGAACGCGGCGTAGTCGTACTCGGGATGAAACGCCACGGCCAGGTTCGAGGGGATGGTCCACGGCGTGGTGGTCCAGATCAGTACTGAGACGTCACGGCCGCCAAGCGCCGGGATCTTTCGTCGGACATCGTCGGCGCTCTCAGCGTGCAACGGAAATTCGACGTAGATCGATGGAGACGAATGATCGTCGTATTCGACCTCGGCCTCGGCGAGAGCGGTCCGGCAATGGATGCACCAGTGCACCGGCTTCTTGCCCTTGTAGACGAGACCGCGGGCCACGAGCTTGCCGAGCGCCCGGGCGATATCCGCCTGGTAGCGAAAGCTCATCGTGACGTACGGGTGATCCCAGTCGCCGAACACCATCAGCCGCTGGAACTCGGCCGTCATCACCCCGATGAAGCGCTCGGCGTAGGCGCGACACGCGCGCCGGAAATCCGCCATCGACAGATCGCGCTTCTTCGCGCCAAGCTCTCGATCGACGCGCAGCTCGATCGGCAGGCCATGACAGTCGTAGCCGGGCACGTATGGCGAATCGAAGCCGGCCATCGTGCGCGATTTCACGACCAGGTCTTTGAGAATCTTGTTCAGAGCCGTGCCGAGGTGGATCTGACCATTGGCGTAAGGCGGCCCGTCATGCAGGACGAACTTCGGCGCCCCACGACGCTTTGCACGGATCTGCCCATACAGATCCATCTGTTTCCATCGATCGAGGGCTGCCGGTTCAGCCTTTTGCAGGTCAGCCTTCATTGGGAAGGCCGTCCGCGGCTGGTTAATCGTCTCTTTCCACTCGGGCATAGGTCGTGAGCTACTACTTACTATAATTCCTTGGATGGCTGCGCTCGAATACACGCCCCAGAGCGGTTCCACCGTGCGCGAGGAGGTACTCGACAACGGGCTGCGGGTGCTGATTCAGTCAGTGCATACGGCGCCCCTGGCCACGGTGTGGTGCTGGTACCGCGTCGGCTCGAGAGATGAGATTCCCGGTCAGACGGGTGTATCACACTGGGTCGAGCACATGAATTTCAAGGGAACCACCAATATTCCCCGCGACCAGATCAAAGGCATCATCGAGAAGTACGGCGGATACTGGAACGGGTACACCTGGATCGACCAGACCACCTATACCGAGACCGCAACCAGCGACGCGCTCGACCGCATGCTGTTCATCGAAGCGGAGCGGATGCGGAGTTGTCTGTACGATCCCGCCGATTGCGAGTCCGAGCGCACGGTCATCATCTCCGAGCTCCAGGGCGGGGAGAACGATCCCGAACAACTCCTCGATCAGGAGCTGACGGCGACTGCGTTCCGCGCGCATAGCTATCGACATCCGACGATTGGATGGCTGTCGGATCTGCAAACCATGACGCGCGACGACCTCTACGGCCATTACCGTCGCTTCTACGCACCCAACAACGCGACGCTGGTGATCGTGGGCGATGTTGACGGCGCGGATGCCATGCGGGAGGTCGTGAAGCACTTCGACGAGCTGGAGTCGAGCACTGTCGCGCGACGCGCGTGTACGGTCGAACCCGAGCAGCTCGGCGAACGGCGCATGACGATCTCCAAGGAGGGGACGACCGCGTACCTCAAAATCGCGTTTCACGCGCCGGAGGTGAAGCATCGCGATTTCATGCCGCTGCTCGTGCTGGATGCGGTCCTGAGCGGGGCGAAGGGCGTCAACCTGTGGGCGAGCTTTCGAACGGCTCCGCCGCAGCGTAGCGCTCGCCTGTATCAGGCGCTCGTCAACAGCGGACTCGCCTCGGCGGTCAGCGGAGGATTGCTGCCCACACAAGAGCCGTTTCTTTACACCATCTCAGTGACGGCAACCGATGGCGTGTCACTCGATCGAGTCGAGGAGGCGGCGATCCGCGAGCTGGAACGTGTGCGGGCGAATGGCATCAGCGCGCGGGAACTCCAGAAGGCGAAGAACCAGTTGCGGGCGCGACTGGTTTTCGAGAACGACAGCATCACGAACATCGCGCATCAGCTTGGGTTCTTCGAAACGATCGCGTCCTGGCAGATGTATCCGACACTTTCCCCACACATCGAGGCCGTCACGATCGAGGAGGTCGGCCGCGTCGCCGCCGACCGTCTCAAGCCAACGAGCCGCACCGTCGGCCGCTTCGAGCCAACGACGTAATGACCGCGGGGGCATTTTCCGTTGGCGGCGGCGTGAGGAAATCACCCCCGGGGTCTTTTCTTGCGCCAACGCGTGAGGTGCTCGCCAGTGGCGTGACGGTGCTCGCGAAGAGGACCTCGACGACGCCGGCCGTGACGCTTATTGCCAACATCCGCGCCGGGTCCGCACGGGACACTGCGCCGCACCAAGGTCTCGCGCATTTCGCGTCACGGACGATCGACCGGGGAACCGACCGCCACTCGGCTGACGAGCTCGCCGAGCAACTCGACAACCGGGGCGTCACGCTCTCCACCTCGGTGAATCGTCATCTTCTCTCGCTGTCGTGCACGTGCCTGGTCGAAGACGTTGACGATGTTCTGCGCCTGGTTGCGGAGATCGTGAAGCAACCCGCATTTCCATCCATCGAGGTGGATCGTCGCCGTGGCGAGATCATCACGCTGATCCGGCAGGACGAAGACAACCCGGCAGCCGTCGCCGGGGAAACATTGATGTCGATGCTGTATGGGACCGGCCATCCGTACGGCCGTCGACTGCGCGGCACGGTCGACAGCGTCGAACGGGTCGACCGGCGAACCCTTCAGCAGTTTCATTCCACATACTGCGTGCCAACCGGAATGTCATTGGCTGTGGTCGGCGACATCGAGCCCGCTCGTGCGATCGATGCCGCCCGAGCGATGTTTGACGATTGGAGCGGCCCGACTGCCGCCGAGGTGACGGACGCGCCGATGCCGCGGAGGGCCGGTCGTCACTGCCGCGTCGTCCCAATGATGAACAAGTCGCAAACTGACATTGCGTACGGGTTCGCAACCATCGCTCGCCAGGATGCGTCCTATCACGCGTACTCGTTGATGAACAACATCCTCGGTCAGTACTCGCTCGGTGGCCGGCTCGGCGATAGCATCCGCGAGCAACAGGGGATGGCGTATTACGTCTACAGCTCGCTGGAAGCGAACCTGATGCCCGGCCCGCTCGTCATCAGGGCTGGGGTAAGCCCCGTCAACGTGGCCAGGGCAGTCGCGTCGATCGACACCGAGCTTCGAAAGTTGGTCGAGTCGGGTCCGACCGAACAGGAGTTGATCGAGTCCAAGCAGTATCTGATCGGATCGATGCCACGGACCCTGGAAACCAACATCGGCATTGCCACGTATCTTCAGACGGTCGAATTTTTTGGACTCGGCCTGGACTACGACGTGCGGCTGCCTGACCTTCTGCGCGCGGTGACACAGGAGCAGGTCCATGAGGCCGCTCGCCAGGCTACCGACCCAGACCATGCCACGGTCGTCGTGGCCGGGCCCTTTGAAGGAACGCTTGCGTGAGCCGTCGCCCTGTTTCGGCAGTCTTCTTCGATGTCGACTTCACGTTGATCTACCCGGGCCCGACCTTTCAAGGCCAGGGTTATGCTGCATTCTGCGCCCGCTATGGCATGACAGTCGATCCGTCGCTGTTTCCGCATGCGGTCCGTGTTGCGTCATCGATCCTCGATGCCGCACAGGATCATGCCTACGACGCCGACATCTTCGTCTGCTACACGCGACGAATCATCGAAGAGATGGGCGGCACCGGACCTCGGCTGGAGGAGTGCGCGACCGAGATCTACAACGAGTGGGCCGCCTGTCAGCATTTCTTTCTCTATGACGACGTGGCGCCGGTGCTGCAGCAACTCGCGGCGCGCGGGCTGAAGATTGGGCTCATCTCGAACTCGCACCGCTGCCTCGCCTCGTTCCAGGAGCACTTCCAGCTTCAGGGTCTGATTACTGCCGCCGTGTCCTCGTCAGAGCACGGCTTCATGAAGCCACACCCGAGCATTTTCGAAGCGGCGTTGACGCTGGCTGGGGTCGAGGCTCGCGAGTCGCTGATGGTTGGAGATAGCGTCGCTCACGATATCGACGGAGCACGGCGCGTCGGAATGCGTGGCGTTTTGGTCCATCGCTCGGACGATCCGGCGCCGGTCACGGGTGTTCCGGTGATCAGGTCGATGACCGAGCTTCCCGCATTGATCAATTAAGACCCCGGCGGTGATTTCTTCGAGTGCTCGCCACGAAATCATCCCCGGGGTCTTTTATCTGGCTTGGGCGCCCAGAACGTGAACTCCTTCTCGTAGCACACACCCTCGAGATCGACCGCGCGTTCCTGAAAGTACGTCTGTGCGTCGGCGATTGCCTTGTTGTAGACGACGGGGCCGATCTCCTTCAGGCAGTAGTCGAGGACGAGACCAGCCTTCAGATCGCCGATGTCTTCGTCCAGATGTTCGAGGAAATAGCGCTTGATCGACGTCTGGAGCTGTTTCTGTGTTTCAGGACTGAGAGTGATGGCCATGGGTCGCGATGGGTGCGGCCGTGGAGGCCGCACCGGGATGCGTCATCGTCGCAGAAGTTCCAACCCCTTCGAGAGGATGTCGCTGTGGTTATCTGGAATCTGCCCGTCGGGAGTCAGCTGGTTCACCAGCTCCGGCAGGATTTGCGAAAGAACCGAACTGGCAGTTCCCTCGGACGTGCCGAGCTGTGCGGCCAGATTGCCGATTCCGGATCCGCCGAATGCTTGGGTAATCTGCTCGCCTGACACAGCAGCGTTCGGTCCGGTGCCGACCCAGGAATCAGCCTGCTGCCCCAGCCCGCTGTTGCGCAGCATGTTGATCACGCCAGGCAGTCCTCCGTTCTGCTGCACCAGCGACATCACGGCGCCGAGCAGGTCGTTGCTGCGAATCTGATTGCCTGCTCCGAGACTGCCGGTCAACGCATCGAGCGGACTTCCGCCTTGCGCCGACTGACCGCCGCTGAGAACCGACCCCGCCACACTGCCGAGGATACTGTCCAAAAGTCCCATGGCCGTCCTTCCTTTCGACTTCACGTCCGGGCACGACTCGGGTCAGCCCGAATCATATCGCTCACCCCGGCGGCCACGTGAGGTCGCGCCCGGCGAGCAAATGGAGATGGATGTGGAATACGGTCTGGCCGGCATCGCGGTTGGTGTTGAATACCGTCCGATAGCCCTGATCCGAATACCCGTGTTCCTTCGCAATGGCCGCAGCGGCCCGCTGCATCGAGCCGACCAGCGCATCGTCATGCGGACCGAGATCGTTCAACGTGGCGATGTGACGACGAGGAATGATCAATGCGTGGAGCGGCGCCTGGGGATTGATGTCGCGAATGGCAACCAGCTCGTGATCCTCGTAGACGACTCGCCCGGGGATCTGACCTGCGATGATCTTGCAAAATAGACAATCGTTCATCGATCATCTCGCGCGGGCTGAAGCCCGCGCTCTACACCCGCTCACGTGGAGCGGGGGCTGTAGCCCCCGCGGTCTCTAATCGTTGAATCACCGCGGTACGAGGAATTCCCTGCAAATCGGCACGGACGCGATCGACGTGGAGTGCCGGCCGTGCCGCGACGAGCCGGCGCACATCGTCTTCCTGACCGAATCCGAATTCCATCACCAGCCAGCCGCCGTTCACGAGCGTGCGGCCCGCCGCGTCGAGGACCGCCTCGACGCCTCTCAGCCCGCTCTCCCCCCCGAAAAGCGCGATGTCGGGCTCGTGGCGCACGTCACGCGCCAACGCCGCTTTGTCCCCGTCCTTGACGTACGGTGGATTGGCGGCGATCAGATCGAATGGACCGGTGATGCCGTCGAGAAATGACGTCTCGATCCACGTGATTCGGTCATGGACACCGTGCACACGCGCATTGTCGCGAGCCACGTCAAGAGCCGCACGCGAGACCTCAGTTGCTGTGACATGAGCATGGGCGATCTCGCGAGCCAGGCTGATCGCGAGGCAACCGCTTCCCGTACCAATGTCGACAAGCCTGGGCGAGCGCAATTTCAGCGTCGCGAGAATGGCGAGCGACTCCTCGACAATGAACTCCGTCTCGGGACGCGGAATCAGCACGTCCGACGTGACACGAAAGTCGAGTCCCCAGAATTCACGATTGCCGACGATGTACGCCGACGGCTCGCGATGAGCGCGCCGACGAAGCCACTCTGAGAATCGCGGTTCGAGCGCCGCCGGTGCCGGCTCGCTGCGAGCGGTCAGCGCGCGCGCTCTGTCCCAGCCGAGAATCGTCCGGGCGAACAGGTCGACGTCGATTGCGGCGTCCGCCGGGTTGATGCCGGCTGCCACGAGCTGTTCGCGTGCCTCCGCGAGCCGCTGATGGAAGACGGTCATTCCTCAGGACCAACCGTCGTGACTTCTTTGAGCTTCTGTGCGTTGTAGAACGAGGTCACTTCATCGACGAGCTCGCGCAGCTCGCCCTCCATGACGTCGTGCAGACGGTGCGTCGTGAAGTTGATCCGGTGATCGGTGATGCGGCTCTGCGGAAAGTTGTAGGTCCGAATTTTCTCGGAACGCTCACCCGTGCCAACCTGTCCCCGCCGCTCCTTCGCGATGGCGTCCTGCTGCTTCTGCATCTCGATCTCGTAGAGGCGCGCACGCAGGACCTTCATCGCCTTCGCGCGGTTTTTGATCTGAGATTTCTCGTCCTGCTGAGAGACGACGAGGTTCGTCGGCAGGTGAGTAATGCGGACGGCGGAATAGGTCGTGTTGACGCTCTGACCGCCGGGGCCGCTCGAGCAGAACGTGTCGATGCGCAGATCTTTCTCGTTGATTTGGATGTCGACCTCCTCGGCTTCGGGCAGGACGGCGACAGTGGCGGTCGACGTGTGGATCCGCCCGCTGGCTTCCGTCGCGGGAACTCGCTGCACGCGATGCACGCCGCTTTCGTACTTCAAGCGGCTGTAGACACCTTTGCCCTCGATCGACACGATCGCTTCCTTCAATCCGCCGCCGCCCGTCTCGCTGCTCGACATGACATCGAGCTTCCAGCCCTGGCGCTCTGCGTAGCGGGTGTACATCCGGAACAGATCGCCCGCGAAGAGTGCGGCTTCGTCCCCACCGGTGCCGGCCCGAATCTCCAGAATGACGTTCTTCTCGTCGTTCGGGTCCTTCGGGACGAGCAGGACCTTGAGTTCCTGCAGCAACGCTTCGCGACGCGCGCCGAGCGACTTGAGTTCCTCGTCCGCGAGCTCGCGCATGTCAGGGTCGGCGCTGCGGAACAGCTCTTCGGCCCCGGCGATGTCCAGCTCGACGCCTTTGAACTCCCGGAACTTCTGCACGAGCGGTTCGATTTCCGCGAGCGCCTTGGCGGCTTTTTTGTACTCGGACGGATCCGATTGCACTTCGGTCGTGCCGAGCCGCGTCATCAGCTCGTCATAGCGCGATTCTACTGAGGTGAGTTTGTCGAACATACGTAGTGTCCGGGTTTACCGGACCGAGTTGATTTTCGCGGAGAACTCTATCAATTCCCAATCCTCATCACCCAATTTCCAAGACCGAGGCATTTGGAAGTTGGGCGTCGGAAATCGGGAGTCTGATATCTAATTATCCCCCCGATACCGGGGGAAGGAACGCCACTTCGTCGCCGTCGCTCACAGAGGCCGACATCCGCGAATAGTCGGCATTGACAGCCACAGACATCGTTCGTTCGTATTCCCCCAACGCCGGCAGTTCCGCGACCAGGCCTTTCCACACGCTGTGGACCGTCGCTGGACTCTCGACGTCCCGGACCAGTTCCCCGGACCCGGCCAGGTCTCTTAACCGGGCGAAGAGCCGAACGGTTACGCGCATGCGATGCGATACGCCGCCTGCCGGGCCGACTCATCATCGGGATCCGCAGTGGCGCCCTCCAACCAGACATCCCCACCTTCGAAGTGTTCGTGCTTCCAGATGGGAACGATCTGTTTCACACGCTCGATCATGTACCGGCACGCCGCAAACGCATTGGCGCGATGGGGCGAGACGGCCACGATGATGATGCTGGCCTCGCCGATCTCGATTCGCCCGGTCCGATGGTGCACACCGACGCCCGTGTCCGGCCATGCCTGCCGGATCTCCTCGACAATACGATGCAGCGCACGAACGGCGAGCGGCTGGTAGGCCTCGTAGTCGAGGAAGGACACGCGGCGCCCCTGGTTGTGATCGCGGACGAGGCCGATGAAGGACGCGACAGCACCGTCACCTGCACGTGACGTGGTGACCTCGTGTGTCAGCGCCTCGAGATCCAACGCGCCCGGAGCCACGGTTATGAGGGGCACCGCCATCGTCCCCAGTATAGCGACGATCAACCGTCGAACTTGAAGAGGTGCCCGAGCGGCCCGTGACCGCGGCCGATCTGCGGGGCGTGGCGGATGGCGTCGGCGACATAGCGCTGAGCCCCCTCGACGGCATTCCGCAGGTCATGACCCTTTGCCAGATGAGACGTAATCGCCGCGGCAAATGTGCATCCAGTGCCGTGCGTGTGAACGCCAGGCACGCGCGGCTGACGAAACTCCACGAATTCGCCTTCGTGCAGGAGCAGATCGCGGATGTCGTCGGAGGGAAAATGACCGCCCTTGATGACGACGGCGCTCGCTCCCATTTCGACGATTCGGCGCGCGGCCTCTTTGCGATCGTCGTCGGTGCGAATCTCGATGTTCGTGAGCGCTTCGGCTTCGGGAATATTGGGTGTGACGAGGAAAGCCAGCCCGACCAGCTCCGTCTTCATCATCGCCAACGCCTCATCGTCCACGAGACGGTCGCCGCTCTTCGCGATCATCACCGGATCCACAACGAGCATCGGGATGTCGAGATCACGAATGGCGGCGCACACCGCTTCGACGATCGCCGCGTTCGGCAGCATACCCGTCTTGGCGGCGTGTACCCCGAAGTCGGAAACCACTGCTTCGATTTGTGCAGTCACGAGATCGGCCGGGAGCGCTTGAGCCATCGTCACACCGAGTGAGTTCTGCGCGGTCACGGCGGTGGTGGCGCTCGTGCCATACACGCCGTGCGCGGCGAACGTCTTCAGGTCGGCCTGGATGCCCGCGCCCGCGCCGGAATCGCTGCCCGCGATCGTCAGCGCGATCCGCATGTCGAGATCGCCGGTTGTACAGCCGTGTGCGCGGACGTTCTCCTCGTTGTTGCACCCGCGCAACGGGTCAGGCGCGCGCAGCGCGCCAAGAAGACGCTGTCGACTGGTCGGAGGCTTCCCCAGAACATCAAGGGCGGAGCCCTCGACTAGTCGGATGGCCGGAGCAGGTGCCACAACGCCGGAACGAGTCCAGCGGCTGTCGCGAGTTTGATCAGATCCGGGACGATGAACGGATACACACCCGTGAAGAAGGCGGCGCTCATCCCCGGCGGTGTGTCGTTGGTGGCGCGCGCGAACAATCCCAGCCACGTGACGCCCACCGTGTAGATCACGAGCAGGCCTGCGAGCATCGCGAGAACCGACGTGACGTAGCGCCGATCGAAGCCCCGTTCGGCGAGGTAGCCCGTAAGGAACGCGGCGAACGGATATGCCATGAGGTAGCCACCAGTTGGTCCGAACAGACGGAGCGGTCCGGGCGGAAGCGCAGCTGAGGCCGCGAAGACGGGAAGCCCGGCAATCCCTGCCGCCAGATACAGGAGCTGACTCGCAGTTCCGAGTCTCGATCCAAGCGCCAGCGCGCCCAGGAGAACGACCATCGGCTGCAGCGTCAGTGGCACCGCGGTGAGGGGTAGTGGGATGGAAATCTGCGCCGCCGCCGCCGTCAGCACTGTGATGAACAGGACGGACGCGACCCTGATTCCGCGCGCGGTTTCGACGCGGCGCGCAGCGAGAGCATTGACGAGTGTGGGCGATGAAGGCGCTGCCATGGAGGCGAATTGTACTCCACGGGTCCGGCTCCACGGGTCCGGCTGAAGCCGGACACTACGTACTACGTCCGGAGGCCTACCGCTTCAGCACCAGCATGTATTGGTACGGCAGTGTTTCCTCGTCCACGATCCGCAGTTCTGCGGCGCGCACGTCGGCGGTGACCGAACCCTTGTCGACGCGAACGTTCTCCGCCGGGCCTGGTCCGCCGCGCCCCGGCTTCCAGTTCACGACGCCGATGAGTCCATTGGGTTTCAGTGCCCTGGCGAGATTCTGCAGAAACGTGACCCGGTCCTCGACTTCCTGGTAGGCGTCGACGACGACGATGGCATCGAGGCGGGCGACCGGCAGGTTGGGATCGCTCCCCACACCGAGACGCGTTTGCACGTTCTGTAATCCCTCGCGGCTCACGCGTCTTCGTATCGCCTCGATCATCTGGGGCTGGACATCCTGCGCGTACACGACGCCGTTGGGCCCCACGCGGCGCGCGAGATGAATCGTGAACCATCCGGCACCGGCGCCGATGTCTGCCACCTTGGATCCATCGGCGACATGAAGTACGTCCATGATCTGTTCCGGTTTCTGCCACGCGGCGCGATCCGGGCTTTCGAGAAGCCCCAGATCGATCGGCGGGAACAAGCGACTGTGACTCTGTGGCGCCGGAGGTTGTTGCGCATGCACGCCGGTCTGAAGACCCGCCTCCACATCAAGCAC
Organism: Acidobacteriota bacterium; assembly: GCA_046732795.1. Lineage (GTDB taxonomy): Bacteria > Acidobacteriota > Vicinamibacteria > Vicinamibacterales > UBA2999 > Gp6-AA40. The sequence goes on along the minus strand of JBKPNV010000404.1, from coordinate 8,209 downwards.
GACGATCATGAGCGCCGCCAGGATTGGCCGTCTCATCGCTTCTCTCCGGCAATGCCGGGACGTGTCATCGCCTCCACGGAAAGAATTCGATCGAGCTCGTGTGCTTCGATGAGACCGCGCTCGAGAACGATCGCCCGAATCGGCTTGCCGGTGGCGACCGACTCCTTCGCGATCTCTGCGGTCTTCTCGTATCCGATGTATGGGCTCAGTGCAGTCGCAAGCGCGGTACTCCGCTCGAGCAATTCGCGTGTGCGCTTCTCGTCGGCGGTGATGCCGTCCACCGTGCGTGTCTTCAGTGCGCGCATGGCGTTGCGCAGGATCGTCGATGCATGCAGCGCGTTCCATGCGATGACGGGCATCATCACGTTCAATTCGAGCTGCCCGGCTTCGGCGGCCATGCAGACGGTCGTATCGCACCCGACGACCTGAAAGCAGACCTGATTCACCATCTCGGGAACGGACGGATTCACCTTTCCCGGCATGATGGACGAGCCGGGCTGCACGGCCGGCAATGAAATCTCCCCCAGACCTGCACGCGGCCCCATGCTCAACAGCCTCAAGTCGCTGGCCACTTTCCCCAGCTCGATCGCAAGCCGCCGCATGGCTCCCGAGTAGGCGAGCACGTCCCCCATGCTCTGTGTGACGCGGAAATGATTGGCTGCTGTCACGAGCTCGACATCGATGCTCGTGCCGAGGTACTTCACGGCGCGGCGGCTGAACTCTTCACCGGCATTCAGCCCCGTGCCCACGGCGGTCGCTCCGAGGTTCATCTCCTTCAACTGTTCTGCCGCGCGCACGACATCCTCGGCGCCCCGGTCGAGGCAGGCAGCGTAGCCGCCGAATTCCTGTCCGAGCGTCATCGGCACCGCGTCCTGCAGATGCGTGCGGCCGACTTTGAGGACACTCGCGAACTCACGAGACTTCCGGTGCAAGGACGCCGCCAGTGATCGAGCAGCGTCGACAAGAGCTCCGTGGCCAAGCAGCAGCGCGGCTCGCGTCGCCGATGGGAACACGTCGTTGGTGGACTGTCCCATGTTGACGTGATCGTTAGGGTGCACGAGCCGGTACTCGCCCTTCGCGCCGTCGAGAAGTTCACTCGCGCGGTTGGCGAGCACCTCGTTGACGTTCATGTTGTGCGACGTCCCGGCGCCGGCCTGGTAGATGTCCACGACGAACTGATCGCGGAGCGCGCCGCTCACGACCTCGTCGGCCGCCTTCATGATCGCTTCGCCCACGCGTGCCTCGAGGCGTCCGAGCTCCACGTTCGCGCGGGCAGTCGCCTTCTTGATGAGGACGGTCGCGGTTACGAGATCGGCGGGCGCGTGCAGGCCGCTGATGGGGAAATTTTCGACGGCTCGGGCCGTCTGGATGCCGTAATACGCGTCGGCGGGGACCGCGTGTTCGCCGAGAGGATCGCGCTCGACACGCACGGCGGCGGGAGTCATTTGTTGACCACAGTCCCGAAAATCGCGCGCAGGAGTGTCCTCAACAAATGACTCCCGACCCCCTTAGTATACTGTTCGGATGCCTGCAGCGTTTTTCGACAGCGTGCTCTCCCTGGTCGTTCGTACCTCCACCGATCTGCCACCTGATGTGCGCGCGGCGATGAAGGTCGCCATGGGCCAGGAGCAAGCCGGCACGCAGTCGGCGCAAGCGCTCACGGTGATTGCGCAGAACATCGATTTGGCCTCCGACTGCGAGGGCGCGATCTGCCAGGACACCGGCATGCCGACATTCGAAGTCAGGACGCCGGTCGGCGTGAATCAGATCGCCCTCAAGAAGCAGATTCGCGAGGCCGTTGCGGAAGCAACCAGACGAGGCAAGCTGCGACCCAACTCGGTCGACTCCCTGACGGGAGACAACTCCGGCAACAATCTCGGCCCTGGCACGCCCATCATTCACTTCGAGCAATGGGAAAACGACGACGAGATCGAAGTGAAATTGATTCTGAAGGGCGGCGGCTGCGAGAACATGAATGCGCAGTACTCGCTGCCTGCCGAGTTGGCGGGCCTCGGCCGCGCCGACCGTTCCATCGAAGGCGTCCGCAAATGCATCCTCCACGCGGTGTGGCATGCGCAGGGAAAGGGATGTGCACCGGGCGCGATCGGTGTCTGCGTCGGTGGCGACCGGACATCGGGCTACGTTCACGCGAAAGAGCAATTGTTCCGGACACTCGACGATGTGAATCCGGACGCCCGGCTGGCCGAGCTCGAGGCCTCGATCATGGGCGAGGTCAACAAGCTCGGAATCGGCGCGATGGGTTTCGGCGGGCGCGTTTCGCTGATCGGGTGTAAGGTGGGCGCGCTCAATCGCCTGCCTGCAAGCTTCTTTGTTTCGGTGGCATACGACTGCTGGGCCTACCGCCGGCTTGGGGTTGTGCTCGACAGCAGGAGCGGCGAGATCAAGCGATGGCTCTATCGGGAGTCCTCGAGCCCGGTGGTCCACATGGCTGATCAATCCGGATTCCCGAGGACGGGGCGCGAGGTCGTCCTGCGGACGCCGCTCACCGAGGAGCAGGTGCGTTCGTTGAAAGTCGGTGATGTCGTGCTGCTCTCGGGGCGCGCATACACCGGCCGCGACGCGGTTCACCATCACCTCATCTCGCACGAGGCTCCGGTGGACTTGCGCGGCGGCGTCATCTACCACTGCGGCCCTGTCGTCGTGAAGGAGGGCAATGGCTGGCGCGTGACGGCCGCTGGGCCGACGACAAGCATCCGGGAGGAGCCCTATCAGGCGGACGTGATCGCTCGCAACGGTGTCCGCGTCGTAATCGGCAAAGGCGGAATGGGTGCGAAGACTCTGGCTGGATTGCAGAAGTCGGGTGCCGTCTATCTCAACGCCATCGGTGGCGCGGCTCAGTTCTACGCGCGAACCATCAAGAGCGTGGACGGCGTCTCACTGATGGAGTTCGGAACGCCAGAGGCGATGTGGCACCTTACGGTCGAGGAGTTTCCGGCGATAGTGACGATGGACTCGCACGGCAACAGCCTGCACAAGGATGTGGAACAGGACTCTGCCCGGGCGCTGACGGCGATTGGCGGCTGAGGTGCGGGTTAAGTGGTGCAAAGTCAAGAGATACGCCGCTCACGGGCGTGCAAGTGTGCTTGCCGATGCATGCCGCGGACGCTATAATTTTTTGAGGAGTTTCAGATGATCAACGTGTCCGAGACGGCAGCTTCGAAGATCAACGAACTGCTCGCCGAAGAAGGGAAGACTGGCAGCGGCCTTCGTGTGTTCGTCCAGGGCGGTGGCTGTTCGGGTTTCCAGTACGGATTGATGATCGAGGAAAGCGGCGGCTCGGGTGACCAGGTCTACGAGTCCAACGGCATCCGTCTGTTTGTGGATCCGGTGAGCGTCAGTTATCTCAAGGGCGCCGAGGTGGATTTCGTCGACACGGTGACGGGCGGTGGCTTCACCATCAAGAACCCGAATGCCACGTCGACGTGTGGCTGCGGACAGTCCTTCAGCGCCTGAGACGGGCGCTCGGGTCGACGTCAAAGGTCTCGATAGGACAAAAGGTGGGTATGTACCTTTGACAGCTCTCCCAGATCTCAGTCGGCTCAAGCCGACCGGTGGCAAGCGCTCCAGCAAGCGGGAGCAGATTGTCAACGTCTTCCTCCGTCAAGAAGGACATCTCAGCGCCGACGATCTGGTCGATCTGATCCGCCACGACGACCATCGCATCAGCCGTGCGACGGTGTATCGCACGCTGCAATGGATGGTTGACGCCGGCATTGCCCGAAAGGTCGATTTTGGTGAGGGGCGATTCCGGTTCGAGCATTCGTACCGTCAGCCCCGCCATTTTCATCTCATCTGCAAGAGTTGCCATCGCTCTTTCGAGTTCCTCAGCTCCGACATCGAATCCTCGATCGAGGAAGTGGCTGCGGCCCGCAGTTTTGCCGCATCGCAGAGCGTGGTGCAGATCTACGGAACCTGTGAAGAGTGCCGGACCGGGCGCACGTCGATGGCGAGCTCGGAAGGGCATACCGACCTGGTGTTCGCGCGCGACGCCCTGCGCATCGCGATTGCGACCGAGCGCAGCGGCCACGACTTCTATACCCGCGCGGCACGCGTCACCAAGGACGCGCGGGGCCGGAAGGTGTTCCAGGATCTCGCGATGGAGGAGAAGGAACACCTGGGCAAACTCGAGACGCGCTACGGCGAATTGCTCCGTCGCGACCCGCAGCTCGAATCGCGTCCGACGTTCCTGTTCTTCAAGGGCGCCGCCAACGGCCTGTTCGCAGAAGGCGCCGAACGGCTGATGCGCGGCGTCAATGATCAGCAGGCGTTGATGATCGGGATTCGCTGCGAGCGAGGCTCGCATCGCTTCTTCAAGAAGTACGGTGAGCGCTTCGAAGACTCTGAAGGCAAACAGATCTTCCTGGAGTTCGCCGACGAAGAGCGCGACCATCTCGACTTGCTGATTCGCGAGTATCGTGCGCTGGTCAAGCGCCAGGGTCGCACGCGACGCGCGACTCGTACCGCCGCAGCGTCCGCCGCCCGCGCGGGCGCGCGTTAACCGAACGTCCCGTAATCCTTCCGCTGGATGATCGATCTTCACATGCACACGACGGCCTCCGATGGCCGTTGTAGTCCACGTGAGCTCGTCGATCGCTGTTCCGCGGCAGGCGTCACCGTGATGGCGGTGACGGATCACGACACCACCGCGTCAATCAGTGAAGTTCGGGTGCTCGCCGCGGCGCGCGGAATCGAGGCGCATGCGGGAATCGAGATCACGGCGGTCGAGGGCGGCCGTGACGTTCACATGCTCGGGTACTTCCTCAACCCGGCCGAACCACGGTTGCTCGAGTTCCTGCGGGTTCAACGCGAGACGCGGGTCAGGCGCGTGCAGATGATCGCGGCACGGCTCGCCGAGCTCGGCGTGCCTATCGATCTGCCGGCGTTGCTCGACGAGGCGCAACGCAATCTCGGGCGTTCCATCGGCCGGCCGCAAGTCGCGCGGGCGCTGCAGCGGGCTGGCCACGTCGCGGATACAAAGGAAGCGTTCGATCGATTTCTGCGCAATGACGGCCCAGCCTTTGTCAGCCGGCCCGGATCACCACCCGCTGTCGTCGTCGGCATCATTCACCGCGCGGGGGGAATTGCTTCGCTCGCCCATCCCGGCCGCACGCGCATCGACGAAAGCATCGCGCCGCTCGCGATTGCGGGTCTCGACGCGCTCGAGGTCTACCACTCGGATCATGACGAGGCTGCCATCGAACGCTACCGCCGGATGGCCTCCGATCTCGGGTTGCTGATGACCGGCGGCTCCGACTTCCATGGTGATCCGATGCATGGGATCGAGCCGGGCGCATCAACGCTTCCGCCGGATGAGTGGGCCCGACTGAGTGCGGCCGGGCGTCGACATGCCGCCGGCTGACGTCCTGGTTCGTCTGCGCGGGATCTCGAAGGATTACCGCAGTCTCCGCCCGCTGCGGATCGCGGAGCTCGACGTCACACGCGGCCGCTCTGTCGCCCTCGTCGGTCTCGATCAGATGATGGCGGAGGTCTTCGTCGATCTGATTACGGGCGCCGTTCTTCCCGACAGCGGAGAAATCGTCGCGTTCGGCCGATCCACGTCGGCGATTCCGGATCCGGACGGATGGCTGGCGACGCTGGATCAGTTCGGTTTGCTCACCGACCGCGCGGTGCTCGTCGAGCAGTTCACCGTGGAACAGAATCTCGCGCTTCCATTGTCAGTCGACGTCGAAGAGATGTCGCCGGACGTGCGCGCGAAAGTGGGAGAGCTGGCGAACGAAGTGGGTCTCGCGAACGATCTCCGGCGGCAGGCCGGCGTGCTCGCGCCCGGGGCGCGTGCGCGCATCCGTCTTGGTCGCGCCATCGCGCTGGCGCCCAAGGTGCTCGTCGCGGAACACCCGAATGCGACGCTGTCGCCAGAAGACGCGGCGGCTCTCGCCACCGACATTCATCGAATCGTCGAGAGCCGCGGGATCGCCAGCATCGTCCTCACCGCCGATCAATCGTTCGCGCGTGCGGTGGCGAAGGAAGTCCTCGTGCTCGAACCGGCGACAGGAATGTTCAAGCCCGTCTCGGCGTGGCGTCGTTGGTTTTCGTAGTGGAGAACCGCAGGGATGCGGAAGGGATCGGCGACCCCGGCCCCGTGTGGGGCCGGGCGACGGCCGGTGATTAACCTTCGATAAGCCGAACGTCCCCGGCGCGGGGGCCTTTGGTGGATTCCTCCGCCGTGAACTCGACGCGCTGCCCTTCGCGCAGCAGCTCGAAGACTGCTTGCCGCACGGCGCTGCGGTGGAAGAAGTGTTCGATCCCGCCCTCGTCGCGAATGAAGCCGAAGCCCTTGTCGATGAGCAGGCGTGCGATGGTGCCGGTCGGCATAGCCGTATCCCTCCGATGACGAAGGCCTGGGACAATCCCAGGCGCTCCCGGACCGCTGTGAACGGACATCCTCCGATGCCTCGCGAACTCGCAGCGATCCGTGCGCACCGGCCAGGAAGCTGGGCCAGTGTAGGAGTGTCGGTGTGGGGAAGTCAAGGGCACCGCAACTCGTTATGGTGCTGAGGTTTGCGCGCCGTTGTCGAGGGCGGACTAGGATGAAGTGTGCTTCCTGGAATCGTTCTCGCCGCCGGCGACTCGATACGCATGGGCTCGCCAAAGGCCCTTCTGCCGAGCCCTGATGGCCGTCCATTTGTGTCGCGAATCGTCGACACGCTCCGTGAAGCGGGCATCGTCGAGCTAGTCGTCGTCACGGGTCGAGACCATGATGCCCTCGTAAAAGTACTGACAGAAAGTGCGCGAGTGCCGCCGCTGATCACTCGCAACCTGGACCCCTCGCGCGGTCAGCTCTCGTCGCTTTGGGTTGGCATGGACGCGGTCGTGCGTCCCGATACCGAGGCGATCCTGGTCACGTTAGTTGATGTGCCAATGATTACCGTCTCCACCGTGACCCGTGTCGTCACGGCATGGCAACGCACGCGCGCGCCGATCGTTCGTCCGGCGATCGGCGATCGGCACGGTCATCCGGTAATCTTCGATCGCGCTGTGCTCGACATGCTGCGCGCCGCGCCGATCGACGTGGGCGCCAAGGCCGTCATACGTGCGCACGAACACGAGCTGCTCAATGTGCCTGTGGACGATGAAGGCTGTCTGGTCGACATCGACACACGCGACGACTACAGGAAGCTCTCGAGATCCTGACGTTCCAGCTTCCAGGTTCGCGGAACTGTGAACCTCGAACCTGGAACCCTGAACTCGGACTCAGAACACACGAACATGGAACCGGGAACGTGGAACTCGGAACTTCATTTGTTGCGCTCAGCGGCTCGAGCCGCGCTGAGAATGTTGCGCAGTCCGTAATTGTGCTCGTGGCATTCGAACGGATAGATCTGATTCGTATCGGCCGTGAGTGGCATCGCGATCGTCCACGGCCGCGTCCACGTCTTCGGATCGTCGAGCGTCGCGGTCCACTCGATCCGATCCGGGCCGACGCGGGTGAAGCGTTCGATCACGCGGAAGGTATCGGCGTTGGCGTTGCGATACGCCGACGCGCCGATGAAGTTCGTCGTCTCCACGACGAGTGAGTTGCCATCCCAGTGCCCTCGCGGATCGCCCATGTGAGCGCGGACGTTGGGGCCGACATGCGGCCGCCCGTCGACGGGGATCACGCGTGCTTCATGGATGATCTCGTAGGTGATGACGATCAAGCCCGGCGTCTGGATGATTTGGTAGTTGTTGCCGTACATCACCGGGATCATCGAGCCGGGGACGCTGCGCGAAATGCAGCGCTCGAGCATGCCCAGATCCTCGGGCCCGTTGAAGGGGCCCCCGAGGAAACTGCTCTTCGTTCTCACGCCTGTGAGTCGCTGCGTGGCCTCCGCCGTCAGCGGAGGGACGTGTCCGTCGGGCGGATCGACAATCAGCCACGGTTGATTCCGTTTGCCGAGGTCGAGGATCTGCAGCCACCACTCGTCGGGTCCGCGCACCTCGCCGTTGGCCAGTCCGGCAATCGCCTGCTTCGTTGCCTGCTGGCGGACCCGCGCGATCTCGTCGGCGCTGAGCTCCTTCAGTTGCCGCCCTTCGAACTCCTTCGGGCGTTCGAGCGGCGTCGCGTACTCATTCGAGTTGGTGTAGACGCCCTGGAAATCCGGATCGCCCCACGCGGTGCGAGGTGGCGAATACGTGGAAGCCGTGCGCTGAGCGTCGAGTGAGGCGAGTCCGAGCACCGCGAGAACCG
>JBKPNV010000403.1:0-22937 GCA_046732795.1 Acidobacteriota bacterium | reverse complement strand
ACGGCCCGCCACGGCCGCCGAGGCGGTCATCGGACCGGCGGACGCCTGAAACAGGCCTGTTTTGAGTGCAGCTATCGAGGACAGATCCGGGAAATCAGGTCGATTGGAGCCGGGAGTGCACGTAGATCCCCCGTGTTTTTGGCCTATTCTGAGGCACAGCCCTTGCTCTCAGCAGGGATTCAGAGGATCAGATCATGACCAGGACCGCGGCCGTCATTCTTGCCATTGTCTGCGTTACGGCGGGCGCAGGCGGATCGTATCTGGCCCTTCGGCACGACCCTGTTCCGGTGACTGCAGCTGAGTCGATCGCGGCCAACCCCGGGGCACCGCCAGTGGCGGAGTCCGAGGGCGTCATCGATCCGGCGCCGCTGACCCCGCCCACCCCTCCGCAGCCTGCTGCTCCCAAAGGCCGGGTCGTGCCGCCATCTCCCGCACCGCGCGCTCCGGTCCGGCAAGTCGCCGCCGCATCGCGGCCGCCGCGGGCGCCAGAGCCAGCATTACCTGCTCCTGCGCTCACGCCGGAGTCACGATCGGCCGTCCCCATCGCGCCGGCTCCCATTAGCGACAACCAGGCTTCCCGATCGGTTGACCCTCCCGGTCCAATCTTCGACGAGCTCGTGGTCGCTGCTGATTCGGTGATCGGACTGCAGCTCGAGTCGCCTGTGACCAGCGAGAAGGCACAGGTCGAGGACAGCGTCACGGCGCGCGTCACGCGCGACGTCAAGGTGGGCGATCGCGTCGCGATTCCAGCCGGTGCGAAAGCATTTGGCGAGGTGACAGTGGTCGAGCGCGGCGGAAAGATGCGCGACCGCTCGCGCCTTGGCGTGAGGTTCACGTCGGTCGTCCTGGCCGACGGCACACGGCTGCCGCTGCAAACGGAAACGATCTATCGCGAAGGCGATCCCCCGGGACGTGAGAGCGCGGCGAAGATCGGCGGCGGTGCGATCGGCGGCGCCATCATCGGTGGCATTCTTGGCGGCGCCAAGGGTGCAGCCATTGGCGGGTCGATTGGCGCTGGAGCTGGCACCACGGCGGTCATGGCCGGTGACCGCAATCACGCGACGTTATCAGCAGGAACACCGCTGACAGTCAGGCTCGAGGAACCGGTAACCGTGACTGTGGAGAGATGAAGCTGAAAGTGAGAAGGCCCCGTGAGGGGCCTTCTCTCGCTCAGGCCGCGCGGCTGCCGATGGCCTTCAGCAGCGCCTGCACCTTACTGGTCGATTCCCACGTCAGTTCCTTGTCGCTCTTCCCGAAGTGACCGTAGTTGGTCGTCTTCAAGAAGATCGGCCGGCGCAAATTCAGCTGCTCGATGATGTCAGCCGGCTGGAAGCTGAACACGCGATTGACCGCGCGCGTGATCTTCCCGATGTCCTCGGTGTTGGTGCCGAACGTCTCGATGTGCACGCTCACCGGATCCGGGTGGCCGATGGCGTATGCGAACTGCACCTCACACCGTGATGCCAGCTTTGCCGCGACAATGTTCTTCGCGACCCAACGACCCATGTAGGCGGCGCTGCGATCGACCTTCGTGGGATCCTTGCCCGAGAACGCGCCACCGCCATGACGGCCCATGCCGCCATAGGTGTCGACGATGATCTTGCGCCCCGTCAGGCCGGTGTCGCCCTGCGGTCCGCCGACGACAAAGCGGCCGGTTGGATTGATCAGGAATTCCGTCTTGTCGGTGAGGAGCTTTGCGGGCAGCACCTTCCTGATGACGTTGTCGATGCAGAAGCTCTCGATGTCCTTGTGCGATACCTCAGGTGTGTGCTGCGTCGAAATGACGACGTTGGCGATACCTACGGGCTTGTTGTCCTCGTAGATCACCGATACCTGCGACTTCGCGTCGGGACGCAGCCAGGGCACGCCGCCGCTCTTGCGAATGCGCGTGAGCTCGCGGCCGAGGCGATGCGCGAACATGATCGGCGCGGGCATGAGCTCTGGCGTCTCGTTGCTTGCGTAGCCGAACATCAGCCCCTGATCGCCGGCGCCCTGCTTGGCCGTCTTCTTACCGAGCGCCTTCTTGGCGTCGACGCCCTGCGAGATATCGGGCGACTGCTGCGTCACCAGCACATTCACGAACACCTTGTCTGCGTGAAACACGTCATCGTCGTTGACGTAGCCGATCTCGCGGATGCTGTCGCGCGCGATCTTGACATAGTCCAGTTTGGCCTTCGTCGTGATCTCACCGCCGACGATGACGGTGTTCGACTTCACGTAGGTTTCGCAGGCAACGCGGCTCAACTTGTCCTGGGCCAGGCACGCGTCAAGGACGGCGTCGGAAATCGTGTCGGCAACCTTGTCAGGGTGACCTTCTCCGACCGATTCCGAAGAGAAGATGTACTTGTCCATAAAGCTCCAAAAAAAAGCCCGCGTGGGTCGCGGGCTGTTTCGCGACTTAGACAGATCAGCCGGTGTTCCGGCGGTGCGGCCCATCAAGTCGTGGAAATCGCCGCACAAACGACCCTTTAGTATCATTCGCAGACATCACCGTGTCAACCGCCACGGCGAACCGTCTTGAGTGCCTCATTTCGGGATTTGTCTGTGCTCGCTCGGGAGTAAGATTGCGGTCTGGAGGACGCTATGCGCTTTCGAATGCTGTCGGTCATCGCTCTGGTCGGGCTGGTGGTGTCGTCGACCTCGGCACAGGTGAAGAAGTCGGAAATGCCGGGCGTTCGCAACTACTCCCGCGTCGATGCGACGGTTGGCTGCGGCGGGGCCGTCGATCCATCTGCGATGTCAGCGCTGAAAAAAGAGGGCTACGTCTCGGTCATCAATCTTCGCCTGGCGGACGAGCAGGGAGCTGATGTCGACGCCGGGCGCGCAGCGGCAAAGGCTGCCGGGCTCAAATACATCCATCTGCCGTTCAACGCGGCGTCACCAGATCCCAAGGTGGTGTCCGACTTCCTCAGCGCGGTTGCGGACAAGGCCAATCAACCGGTGTTCATCCATTGCGGGTCCGCCAACCGCGTCGGCGCCGTGTGGATGATCAAGCGCGTGCTCCAGGATGGCTGGGCCGTCGATCGCGCACAGACGGAAGCGGAAGCCATCGGGCTCCAGAACCCGCAGCTCCTCGCGTTCGCAACCGGCTACATCAAGGAGCACCAGAAACCCTAGCTCCGGGCTCGAGATTCGGGAGTCGGCTTGCGACTGCACGGACGTTTCAGATAGTCTGTAGAGAGATGTCGATCGGTCTCCGCCACGCACATCGCCATCACCACGGCCACCATGGCCGGCCGGTGGGTGTGTGCGCGCAGACGGACTAGACCTCAGTCGACGGAATTCAGAGGTTGCGCAAACCCCGCCGGACAACCGAGCGGGGTTTTGCTTTGTACGGAACTTGGAACCCGGAACCCGTAACCGGGTCGGGTGAATGACGATGGATTATTCAAAATTGGATGGCCTGATCCCTGCCGTTGTGCAGGATCACAAGAGCGGTGAAGTCCTCATGGTGGGCTTCATGAACGAAGAGGCGTGGGACGTCACGCGGCGAACTGGTTACGTCACCTTCTTCAGCCGGACTCGTAACAAGCTGTGGACCAAAGGAGAGACGTCGGGAAACCGGCTGGCCGTTCGCGATGTGCTGATCGACTGCGATGAGGACACGGTGCTCGTCAAAGCCGAACGACTTGGCGATGGGAACGTCTGCCACACGGGCGAGCGAACCTGTTTCTTTCAACGCGTGGAGGGCGTGACGATTCCATGAAGCTCAAGCTCGGCATACCAAAGGGCTCCCTGCAGGACGCGACGATCCAGCTCTTCGCGCGCGCCGGCTTCAACATCTATGTCAGCACGCGATCGTATTTCCCGTCGATCGACGACCCCGAGATCGAGTGCATGTTGATACGCGCGCAGGAGATGGCGAGGTACGTCTGCGACGGCGTGTTGGACGCCGGGCTCACCGGACAGGATTGGATCGCGGAGCACAAGCTCGGTGGCAACTCGAAGCACTCGCTCACACCGATCGCGGACCTCGTGTACGCCAAACAGAGCTTCGGCAAGGTGCGATGGGTGCTCGCCGCGCCCGAGGACTCACGCTTCAAGACTCCGACGGACTTCGCCAACGCCACGATCGCCACCGAGCTCGTGCGCGTCACCAAGGCGTACTTCGACACCCTCGAGGTGCCGGTGAACGTCGAGTTCTCCTGGGGGGCGACCGAAGTGAAGCCGCCGGTGCTCGCCGATGCGATCGTTGAAGCCACCGAAACGGGATCGACGCTGCGAGCGAACCGGCTGCGCATCCTCGACACGGTGATGGAGTCGAACACGCAACTCATAGCCAATGATTTGGCTCTCGCTGACGATTGGAAACGCACGAAGATCGAGAACATCGCGCTCCTGCTGCGCGCGGCAATCGAGGCGCACGGGCGCGTTGGCCTGATGCTGAACGTGCGGCGCGCCGACCTCGATCGCGTGCTCGCGTTGCTGCCCGCGCTGCAGCGACCGACGATCTCGTCGCTGAGCGACAACGAATGGGTCGCGGTGAACACCATCATCGAGGAACGCACGGTGCGGGATCTCATCCCGAAGCTGAAGGCAAGCGGCGGACAGGGAATCGTGGAGTACCCGTTGAACAAGATCGTCGTGTAGCTGGGTGCTGGGTGGCTGGGTAGACAGATGGCTGCGTTGAAGATTGTTGATTCGACAAACCGTCGCGCGGTCGCGGTGCTGCTCTCTCCGGAGCGCACGCGCGACGCTGCAACCGATGCCCGTGTCGCGGCAATCGTGGCAGACGTGCGTCGCCACGGAGATCGCGCCCTTCTGCGCTACGCGAAGACGCTGGACGGCTTGAGCCAGCCGCTCGAGATCTCCGCCGACGAGATGCGCGCAGCGGCCGCGGCAGTCCCACGCTCCGTTCGCGCGGCCATTCGCCTCGCCGCGCGCAACATTCGCGCGGTTGCGAAGCGGCAGGTTCCTCGATCGTGGCGCCTCACGGTCAGTAGCGGCGTGAGCGTCGAACAGCGCGTCGTCCCACTCGATCGCGTCGGCTGTTACGTTCCCGGTGGCCGCTATCCGCTGCCCTCGTCGTTGCTGATGACGGCGATCCCGGCAGTAACCGCCGGGGTTCCCGAGGTGGTCGCTGTCTGCCCGCGGCCGGCCCCGGTCGTCATGGCTGCAGCGCTCGAAGCCGGCGTCTCCCGGCTGTTCAGGCTTGGCGGTGCTCATGCGATTGCGGCACTCGCCTACGGCACTCAATCGGTTCTGCGAGTCGACAAGATCGTTGGACCTGGCAACAGATGGGTCGCCTCCGCGAAGGCGTTCGTCGCGTCTGACTGCGGCATTGACTTCTACGCCGGACCAAGCGAGATCCTGCTGGTGTCGTCGAAAGGGAATCCTGGCTGGATTGCCATGGATCTGATCGCACAGGCTGAGCACGATCCTGACGCTCGGGCGGTGCTCATCACGCCAAGCAGGCGCCTGGCCACAGCCGTCGCGGCCGAAGTGGCCGTCCGAATGCCGGCAGACGGTCCGGCGAAGCTCTCCCTTCGGAATCACGGCGCTGTCATCGTGACGCGCTCGCTGGCCGAGGCGATGGCTCTTGCCAACGCCGCCGCACCGGAACACATGGTGGTCGACGACGAGGCGATGGCCGCAGAAGTGAAGTGTGTGGGCTCCTTGTTCATCGGCAACTGGTCAGCCCAGGTCGCCGGCGACTACGCGATCGGGTCGAATCACGTGCTGCCGACGGCTGGAGCGGCGCGCGTCCGCGGCGGGTTGTCTGCCGCGGACTTCGTGCGGCAAATCACCGTGCAGCGAGTCACGCGCGCCGGGTTGTCGCGAATTGGCGGCGCCGTGATCGATCTGGCGCGCGCCGAGGGACTCAACGCGCACGCAGAATCGATTGCGGTTCGTCTAAGAAGCACGGCGGGTCCGAAGAACAGGGCGGCGGGTCCGAAGAACAGGGCGGCGGGTCCGAAGAACAGGACCCGTCCTACGGCATCGGGATCATGATGCGTATACAGGGCTATCCCGACCCGGGCGAAGGGCTACGGCTACACCTCAATGAAAACACCGGCGGCTGCTCGCCACGTGTGATCGAAGCCATTCGGCGAATGCGGACGACCGACGTGTCGACCTATCCGTCATATCCCGAGCTCGTGCGGGCCTGCGCACGCCACTTCGACGTCGATCCGGACTGGATTCTGCTCACCAATGGATTGGACGAAGGCATTCTGATGGCCGCCGTCGGACACATCTCGCGGGCCCGCATCCATGACGCGGAAACGATCATCCCGCTGCCGGCATTCGATCCGTATCCCAATTCGACCGCCGCCGTTGGCGCAACCGCGGTGCGAATTCCACCAGGCCCCGATTTCGTGTTCCCGACGGACGCGGTGATTGGCGCGGTCACGCCGCGCACGCGGATGATCTTTCTGAACACGCCGAGCAATCCGACCGGGCGCCTGATCCCGATCCCCGATCTGCGGCGGATCGCCGGAGGTGCTCCCAACGCCATCGTGCTCGTGGACGAGGCTTACATCGAGTTCGGCGGTTCAACGTTCCTTCCCGAGCTCGGGAAGTACGCAAATGTGCTGGTCGGTCGCACGTTCTCCAAAGCCTACGGCCTGGCCGGCATGCGTGTCGGCGCCGTCATCGGTCAACCTCCAGCGCTCGATCCGGTCCGCGCGGTCACGTTGCCGTTCAACATCAACTCGGTGGCCATGGCCGCGACTTTGGCAGCGCTCGAGGACCGCGATTTCCTGCCGCGCTACGCCGCGCAGGTGGGCGAGTCGCGCGAGCGTCTCTACGCGGCGTGTCAGCGGCTCGGTCTCGAGCATTGGGAGAGCGCCGCGAACTTCGTCATGGTTCGGGTTGGCGACCGGGTGACGCAGGTCGTCGCGGCGCTGGCGAGTCGTGGAGTGCACGTCCGCGATCGATCCAAGGATCCGGCGACGCCAGGCTGCATTCGCGTAACCGCCGGATTGCTCGCTCATACCGACGTCGCGATCGAGGCACTGGAATCGGTAATGGCAGGGAGGAACATCCGATGAGCAAGGCTCGCGTCGGCCGATTCGATCGGCAAACGACCGAGACGCAGATCAAGGGGGCGCTGACGGTCGATGGACGCGGCCGGTACACAGTACGGACCGGCATTCGCTTCTTCGACCATATGCTCGAGTTGTTCACCCGGCATGGCGGCTTCGATCTGACACTGGCGGCCACCGGCGACCTCGACGTCGACCAGCATCACACGGTCGAAGACGTCGGTATCGTTCTCGGCGAAGCCGTGCTCACGGCGCTCGGCGACCGCAAAGGCATCAACCGTGCCGGTTACTTCGTCATGCCCATGGACGAAACGCTGGCGGTCGCCGCCGTCGATCTCAGCGGGCGACCGCACGCTGTCGTCGATCTGAAAGTACGCGTGCGGATGGTGGGTGACCTGCAGACAGAGCTCGTGCACGACTTCTTCGATGGATTCGCTTCCGGGGCGCGCGCCAACGTGCACGTCAAGGTCCTCTATGGTCGCTCGAGCCACCATCACATCGAGGCAGTGTTCAAGGCATTCGCGCGCGCACTCCGCGTCGCATGCGCGAAGGACACGCGATTGGCGAAGATGCTTCCGAGCACAAAGGGGCTGCTGTGATTGCGCTGATTGATTACGGCGCCGGGAATCTCACCTCCGTCCGCAAGGCGCTCACCGCGCTCGGCGCCGACTTCGTCGTGCCGTCCAGCCCCGATCAATGCCGGCAGGCGCGCGGCGTGATCGTGCCGGGTGTCGGACATTTCGGCGCGACCGCCAGACTGGACGGTCTCTGGCGCGAGGCCGTTGACTCCGCAGTCGCGTCGGGAACGCCGCTCTTTGGAATCTGCGTCGGCATGCAGTGGCTGTTCGACGGGAGCGATGAGGCACCCGATGCCACCGGACTCGGTGCGATCGCCGGTCGCATCGCGCGTCTGGCTGGTGATGCCGATCAGCGTCTCAAAGTGCCGCACGTCGGCTGGAATTCGCTCGATTTCCGGGGAGAGGCACGGCTGCTTCGCGGTCTGACCTCCGGCACGCAGGTGTACTTCACGCACTCGTATGCGGCTCCGGTCACCACCGAGTGCGTCGCCTCCACAACGCACGCCAACACGTTCTCGTCGGTCGTCGAGCGCGACAACATTTTCGGCGTGCAGTTCCATCCCGAGAAGTCCGGAGAAGCGGGGCTCACGATTCTTCGAAACTTCCTCGAGGCCTGCGGCTGATGCTGACCAAGCGCATCATCGCCTGCATGGACGTCCGTGACGGTCAGGTCGTGAAGGGCGTGCAGTTTCAGCAGTTGCGCCACGCCGGTGATCCCGCCTCTCTCGCTCGCCGCTACAACGTCGAGGGGATCGATGAGGTGGTCGTCCTCGACATCACCGCGACGCTCGAGAGCCGCCAGGCGCTCGCGAGGACCATCAACGCCGTTGCGCACGAGATCTTTCTGCCGCTCACCGTTGGCGGCGGCATCCGGTCGGAAGACGACGCGGCGGCGGCCATCGACGCGGGCGCGGACAAGGTGAGCCTGAACACCGCAGCGCTGCGCAAGCCAGATCTCATTACGACGCTGGCGGGCCGCTATGGCAGTCAGGCCGTGATCGTGGCCATCGATGCCAAGCGCCGTGACAACGGCTTCGCCGTTTACGTGCGCAGCGGCACGACCGACGCCGCGCGCGATGCGGTCGCGTGGGCGCGCGAGGCCGAGGCCAGGGGCGCGGGTGAGATCCTCCTGACCTCGATGGATCGCGACGGCACCAAGGCGGGTTTCGATTGCGAGATGACGGCGGCGGTCTCCGACGCCGTGGACATTCCGGTGATCGCCTCCGGCGGCGCAGGGTCGGTCGACCACTTCGCTGACGTCTTCACGCGTGGGCACGCCGACGCCGCGCTGGCCGCCTCCATCTTCCACTACGCGGAGTCGAGCGTGAGCGAGCTGAAACGGCATTTGCGGGCCGCAGGAATCGCGGTGCGCCTGTAGACGGGCAGTCATCCACGCTTCGTAGAATTTCACCGATGCTGATTCCGTCCATCGACCTTCAGAACGGCCACGTCGTGCAACTGGTGCAGGGCGAGCGCCTGGCTATCGAAGCGCCCGATCCCGAGCCATGGATCGCGAAGTTCGCGAGCTTCCCTCGCGTTCAGCTCATCGATCTCGATGCGGCACGCGGACGCGGCGACAATCGCGCGCTCGTGCAGGCCATCTGCGGCCGCCTTCGCTGCCGCGTCGGCGGCGGGATCCGCAGTGTGGAGCGCGCTCGAGAGGTCATTGCGCTGGGTGCCCACGCCGTCATCGCGAGCTCCGCGCTCTTTCGGGACGGCGTCGTCGACGCGGCATTTGCGCGCTCCCTGGCAGAGGCCGTCGGCGTCGAGCGCGTCATCGCCGCAGTGGACAGCCGCGGCGGGCGCGTCGTCATTCATGGCTGGAAAACCGCGCTGCCGCTCACCGCGGTCGATGCCGTGCGCGCGCTCGAACCGTTCTGTTCGGAATTCCTCTACACGCACGTCGACACCGAGGGCCTGATGGGAGGCACCGACATGCCGGCGATCATGGCGGTCCGGCAGGCCACGTCGCGCCGCGTCACCGCCGCGGGCGGTATCACGACGTGGGATGAGATCAACCAGCTCGACGCCGCCGGCATCGATGCGGTTGTCGGCATGGCCATTTACACGGGCCAACTACCGCTGAACAGGGAACCCTGAACACGAACTCGGAACGGAGAATCTGGAACCCCGAACGGGCGAATCTGGAACCCGGAACGGGAACCTGGAAGCTCGTTTATGTTACGTTACTTGACGTAACCGTTACGTCATTTCACGTAGCCGTATGCAGAACCCGTTTGTCTACGGTGAAGTCGTTCCCGGCGAATCATTCGTCGATCGCGAGGTCGAGCTCGATCGGCTGATCGGCGATCTGTCGGTGGGGCAGAAGGTATTTTTGATCTCTCCCCGCCGGTACGGCAAGTCGTCCTTGATCCGCCAGGCGCTGAATGCGGTGTCGAGGCGAGGTGTGCTGACGGTCGAGGTCACAGTCAGCAGCTACAGCTCCTATTTATCGTTTCTCGAGGGGTACGCGCGCGCGCTCGCGGCGGTCGAAACTCGCTGGGAGCGCGCTCGCGGCTGGCTCACCAGCGTCATCGGTTCGACCCGTCCTGAGGTTCGCTACGACGCCGACGCCAGCGGGCCCGGCCGCTTCTCCGTATCGTTCCCACTCGTCAAGAACGACCGCGACGTGAATCGCCTCGCCAACGAGGTCTTCACGCTGCCCGGCCGCCTGGCGAGCGAACAGAAGCGTCCCGTCGTGGTGGCCCTCGACGAGTTCCAAGCCATCGACGGCTTCGATGGCGGCGGCGTCGAGCACGCGCTGCGGGCCGCCGCGCAGCAGCAGCGTCAGGTCGGTTATGTCTTCGCGGGATCGGAACCGAGCCTGATGGAGAAGATGATCGGCCCGCGGCGCCCCTTCTACAAGGCAGGCCCGGTAATGCGGTTGCAAAAGATACCAGCCGACGTCTTCGCCGGCTTCATCGAGGCGAGGTTCGCAAAGAGTGGCATCCGTGCCGAAGCCGGCCTCGGCGCGGCGATCGTCGACCTCGCGGGTAACCTGCCCTACGACGTGCAACGCCTCGCGCACGAGACCTGGGACGATGTGCGTTCGATGGGAGGACGAAGGGCAACACTCGACGCGCTGCATACGACGCTCGCGCGACTGCTTGCCGAGCAGGAGACGATTTTCGAGGCCGTCTGGCAGCGCCTGACGCTGGCTCAGCGCGCCGTGTTTCGCGCCGTGGTACTGCAGAACGGGCAGGGCCTGCTCTCGTCCGACGTCCGCGCCCGTTTTCGCCTCGGTGGACCATCCAGCATCCAGACGTCACTCGCCGCGCTCGTCAAACAGGATCTGGTCCTCAAGGAAGGCAGCCAGTACGTCGTCGTCGACTCGCTGCTCCGTGAATGGATCGCGCGGAGAACGTTTTGATGGAGAAGCAGGGCGCTCGTGGGCTGCTCGCGCGTTTCGGGTTGAACCGCCCGGAGCTGCGCGCCTGGGCTATGTACGACTGGGCGAACTCGGCCTTCCAGACGACCATCATCACCGCCGTCTTTCCGCGTTTCTTCAGCGACTATGCCGCCGCCGGTCTGGCGCCTGCCGAGGCGACGGCGCGCTTCGCGTGGGCGACGACGGTTGCGGTGACGATCACCGCGGTGATCGGACCGATCCTGGGAGCGCTGGCCGATGTGAAGGGAATGAAAAAGGCGCTGCTCGGGGTGTCGATGACCGTCGGCATTGTCGCGACGCTGCTGATGGCCACCATCGCCCGCGGCGACTGGATGTTCGCGGCGCTCGTGTTCATGATCGCAAACGTCGGCATCGCGGCGAGCTTCGTGTTCTACGATTCGCTGCTTCCCCACATCGCTGCTCCTGAGGAAATCGACCGTGTCTCGACGGGCGCGTACGCGATCGGATACCTCGGCGGCGGCATCCTGCTGGTCGTGAATCTTGCGTGGATCCTCAGCCCGGTCACGTTCGGATTGACTGACTCGGTTGCGGCGATCCGGCTGTCATTCGTCAGCGTGGCCGTCTGGTGGCTCGTGTTCTCACTGCCGCTGTTCTTTCGGGTACGCGAGCCGCCACCGGCGCTCGAAGCTGATGAAAGGCGGGGTGACAGCCCGATTCGTCTCGCGTTCGTTCGCTTGCGGGAGACGTTCCACGAGCTCCGCGGGTATCGTCAGGCCTTCCTGATGCTGATCGCGTTCCTGCTCTACAACGACGGAATCCAGACCATCATCCGCATGGCGTCGATCTACGGCGCCGAGGTGGGCATCGACCAGAACGCGCAGATCGCCGCCTTCGTGCTCGTGCAGTTCGTCGGAGTGCCCTGCTCGTTTCTGTTCGGCGCGATGGCCGATCGCATCGGCGCCAAACGAGGCGTCTTCCTGGCGTTGAGTGTCTATGCCGGCATCAGCCTGCTGGGCTACTTCATGACCAGCGCGTGGCAGTTCTTCGCGCTGGCTGCTCTCGTCGGCACGGTGCAGGGGGGCAGTCAGGCGCTCAGCCGGTCGATGTTCGCGCGCATGATCCCGAAGCACAAATCATCCGAGTACTTCGGCTTCTTTGCGGTCTTCGAGAAATTCGCGGGCATCGCCGGACCGGCGCTCTTCGCGGCGTCGGTGACGCTGTTCGACTCGAGCCGTGCCGCCGTGCTGTCTGTCCTGCTGTTTTTCGTGGTGGGAGCGCTGGTTTTGACACGTGTCGACGTCGCCGCCGGCGAGGCGCAGGCGCGTCTCAGCCAGCCGATGAATCCTTTGACAGAACCTCAGGCTTCACGCCATGCTTCTGATCGGCGCTGAACTAGCCAGAAGCGCTGCCGCTGATACTCCGGCAGCATGACCGGCTAGTTGTGGCAGTATCTCGCGCCGCGCTTCGCGCGGCAGCCCGTTGCGCGGACCAGCAACGAGGATAAATCATGCTTCGGGCCGCACACCGGGCTAGGGGCATGTTGAAGCTCGAACCTTGATTGGCCGAACCGTTTCTCACTACCGAATCCTCAGCCCGCTCGGCTCCGGCGGAATGGGCGTGGTCTATCTGGCCGAAGACGCGCGCCTGGGTCGTCAGGTTGCGCTCAAGTTCCTCCCCGCAAGCTGGGCGCAGGAGACGAAAGCGCTCGAGCGATTCCGCGTCGAGGCCCGCGCCGCCAGCTCGCTCAGCCATCCCTCCATCTGCGCGATCTACGACATCGGCCAGGACGGTGACACGCCGTTCATCGTCATGGAAGCGCTCAAAGGCGAGACGCTGCGCGATCGAATCAGTCGAGGGCCGCTGAAAGTCGCAGACGTCCTCGATATCGGGATTCAGCTCGCCGACGCGCTCGAGGCTGCGCATAGCCAGGGCATCGTGCATCGGGACATCAAACCGGCCAACATCTTCATTGGCGATCGAAACCGCGTGAAGGTGCTCGACTTCGGCCTCGCCAAGCTCACGGGAGCTCCTTCGTCCCACTCGAGCGCCGCCGATACGCAATCGCCCGGCGACGGCACCGACGGCAACCAGATCACCCAGCCCGGCACTGCGCTCGGGACGGTGTCGTACATGTCACCCGAGCAGGCACGCGGCGAGTCGATCGATTCGCGCACCGATTTGTTCTCGCTTGGGACGGTGCTGTACGAGATGGTAACCGGCGTCCAGGCATTCGGCGGCAGCACGACGGCCGTCGTGTACGACGCGATTCTCAATCGCGCTCCACGCCCAATCGCGCACCTGAACCCCCTTATTCCTCCGCGGCTCGAAGCAGTGATCGCCACCGCGCTCGAAAAGGAGCGCGACATGCGTCACCAGCATGCCTCGGACCTTCAGGCGGAGTTGAGAAGGATTCGTCGCGACATCGACGCGCAGAGCCTGGCCAGTAGTCAGACGGTCGTCATGCCCACGCGAGCGAGCACGCCCGCTGTCAGCGCCACAGCCACGCCGACGGCGAAGGCGGAGACGACCTGGCTACCCAAGGTAGCGACCGCTCTGGCCGTCCTGGCGCTCGTCGTTGCCGCGGTAATCTTCGCGCGCGGACAGCTGCCGTCAGGCAATCGCGCGAGTGCACCCGCGACTGAGGCCCCTCCGATTTCGTCCGCGGAACCGACACCCACTCCCGTCAGTCCGCCGCCACCGGCCATCACGACTCCGCCGCCCACGCAGGAATCACAACCGGCGACCGAATCGGTAGCACCAACAACACCGCAGCCGACACCGCAACCGCGTCCACGGCCGGTAACTCCGCCCGAAACGACGCCGCCGGCGCGAGCCTCGCTGCCGCCGCCTGCGACGCCACCGGGCAACCCGGCACAGACAGGCCGCGCTGGTACGACGACGCCACCGCCGTCGGTTGCACCGTCCCCGGCACCACCGGCAGTCGCGCCTCCCGGGCCGGAAGAGGCGAAGCCGCAACCGACACTGCCGGCTCCAGCGCCGCCCCCTGCGCAGGTTGTAGAGCCGGTAGCACCCCCACCGCCAGCACCGGCACAACCGACCCCGACACCGCCGCGTACTGCGGCCGTCACACCTGAACCCGCGCCGACGCCGACACCGGCAACCCCCGTGGAAAGCGACGACGCCGCCATCCGGCGGGTGATTCGCACGTTCGAGCAGGCCATCGAAACCAAGGACATCGGCTTGTATCGGTCGGTGCGTCCGAACCTCTCCAAAGCGGCAGAGACGATCCTGATGAACAGCTTCCGTCAGATCGACACTCAGGAAATCGACCTTCGAGTCGAGAGCCTGAAAATCGATGGTCGCACCGCGTCAGCGCGGATCGTGCGGCGGGATACGCTCATCACGTCTGGACGACGCCAGGTCCAGAACAGCACTCAGACCCTGCGGTTCGAGAAGACCGCCACTGGCTGGATCATCGCCGAGTAATGGCGCTGTCTCGACGGCTTCCACTAGACCGGTGTGCGGCCTCAAGCGCGAGTTTGCAGTCGTTGCTGCGACCGCACAACGGTCCGCCGCGCGCAGCGCGGCAAAGCAGACCGCGCGAACTAGCCAAGCGCGCCGCCTGTCAGCGCTCTGCGCTGTTTACGAGGACATCAGAGCGAAGCCCTTGGCTAGGGAGGATATCGATGCGCGTCATGATGGTTGCCGCGATAGTCACATTCCTGGTCAGCGTTGAACCCGCACGCGCCCAGGACCCGTACAACGTCACGGTCAACGTCACGGAGCTGTCGCGAATCTTCACGGAGTTGTACGGACCCGAGGGGCTCGTCGTGAACAGTCAGGCGTCGCTCGCCGGCGGTATCTCTCACTCGGCGCATTTCAACAGCGCGTTCGAAAGCGAGTTCTCCCAATTCGGCACGGCGCTCACCGGCCAGATCGTCTCGTTGCCGCTGCCCGCACCGGCATCGGGCTTTACCTACGAGTTCGATCCGAGCCTCGGCGTGTTCACGCGGTCGACGTCCACGTTCGGTCCCATCCTCTCCGAACGCGCGGACACGATCGGCGCCCGCCGCGTGTCAGTCGGGTTCGCCTATCAGCGGCTGGCCTTCGATTCGATCGAGGGCATGGACCTGCAGTCGATACCGGCCGTCTTCACGCATGACAACGCCGAACTGCGCGGAGGCCGTGAAGACGTCATTACGACGGTCAATTCAATCGATTCGGAAGTGACGCGATCGGCGGGCTTCATCACCTACGGCGTGTCGAACAGCCTCGATGTCTCGGTGGCCATTCCATACATCTCGGCGGATATCGTCGTGACCTCGGACGCGACGATTCGCCGCATCGGCACAACCATTCCCGAGATTCATTTCTTCCGCGCTGCCGATGACACCATCGGCGACCGTCGACTGTTTACAGCGTTCGGGCATGCGAGCGGGATTGGTGATATCGCCGTCCGTCTCAAACAATCGATTAAGAAAGGGCAGCGACACAGCTTCGCACTCGGCCTCGACCTTCGCCTGCCGACTGGAGACGAGCGCAACCTGCTGGGAACCGGGGCACCGGGCGCTCAGCCGTTCGCGGCATGGTCAGCGGATTACGGTGTCTTGTCGCCGCACATCAACGTCGGATACCAGTGGAACGGATCGAGCATCCTCGCCGGCGATCTCGAGGCGGGTGTCGCGGCCGATCTCCCGGACGTCGGTGTCTACTCAGTCGGCGCCGTCGTGGCCGTGCACCCTCGTGTGACCGTCGCGCTCGACGTTCTCGGCCGCTACATCATCGACACGTCGATCGTCCACCGCGAAGAGTTTCATGGGCTCGATGGGCGATCTGTATTTCCCAACATCGCTTTCGAGTCAGGAAATATCAATGAGCTCAGCAGCGCCGTCGGGCTTAAGATCAACCTCGCCGGGCGGCTGCTGCTGAACGCCAACCTCCTGGCCGCTCTCAATGACGGCGGCCTGCGCGACAAGATCTCGCCGCTCGTCGGAGTCGAATACGCGTTCTAGTCACGCGCATCGGGTCGGAGGGGACGTACGGACCACGCGCCTTCGCAGTGGGCCATCGCACCGCGCACCGTCGTCCCGTCGCACCGTAGAACCTCTGTAGAAAGCACCACGACCCGTCATGTGGGCACTTGTCAGCGGCACGATCCTGTCTATCGTGCTCGTCAGCCAGGCGGTTGACGCGCGTGCGTGTCAGTCACCGGAGCCGGGTTCCTCGAACCCGACTCCGAATCCCGTCCCCAATCCGGTCCCCTCGACTGCGGTCCTGACCACGCGAGACGGCGTTCGCTTTCGAGTGGAAACCGTGATGAGCGATCTGGAGATTCCATGGTCGCTCACGTTTGCGCCCGATGGCCGCCTGTTCATCACCGAACGCCCGGGGCGCGTTCGCATAGTCAACTTGTCGACGCTCAGTTCGGAACTCGCCCTGACACTCAGCGGCGTTTACGCGCAGGGTGAGGCCGGCCTGCTCGGACTCACGCTTGATCCCAGCTTCGCGCAGAACAACTTCGTGTATCTCTACTATTCGGCCGTTGAGGGCGGTGGCGCGGTGAATCGAATCGAACGTTATCGTGAAGTAAACAGCCGGCTTGCCGAGCGCGTGGTACTGCTCGACGGCATTCCCGCATCGACGATTCACGATGGCGGCAGGCTCAAGTTCGGACCTGACGGCTCTTTGTACGCGACCGCCGGCGACGCATCCAACACGGACTTTGCGCAGGACGTCGCGGCGACCGCTGGCAAGATTCTACGCATCACATCGAGCGGCGCGTCCGCACCAGACAACCGATTCAGCTCTCCGATGTTCAGCTTCGGACATCGCAACCCACAGGGGATCGATTGGCACCCTGTCACGGGAGATCTCTGGGAGTCAGAGCACGGCCCCAGCGGCAACGATGAAATCAATGTGATTGAGTCCGGAGCCAATTACGGCTGGCCCGACGTCCAGGGGTCGGCCACCGCTGCCGGGATGCAGGCGCCAATCGTGTTCTACTCCTCGACCATCGCGCCGTCCGGTATCGCTTTTTATCGAGGCCAGCGCATTCCTCAGTTCGCGAACAATCTCTTCGTCGCCACTCTTCGCGGAACGCATCTCCTTCGACTGACGACCGACGCACGCCGGATCGTCACGCAAGAACGCCTGCTCGACGGAACGTTCGGCCGCCTTCGCGATGTCGTGACCGGTCCCGATGGGTATCTCTACTTCTGCACGAACAATCGTGACGGCCGCGGCAACCCAGTCGCGGGCGACGACCGGGTCCTTCGCATCGTTCCAGCTTCGTAGCGCGGCCTCATACGGCTGTAGAGCGGCGGTTCAGCCCCGTGACCAGCGCGCAGGCTGACGCCTGCGCTCTACGCCAGTCGTTTGCTCGATCGCAGCGTCGCCAGCACGAGAATCGCCACGCCCCAGGCGAAAAGGGCCAGAGCGTCTGGCCACAGGACCTCGAGACCCACGCCTTTGAGGAAGATTCCGCGCAGGATGACGAGAAAGTATCGCAACGGAATGAGGTAGGTCACGGGCTGAATCACGGCCGGCATGTTCTCAATCGGGAAGACGAATCCCGACAGAAACACCATGGGGATCAGGAAGAAGAACGAAGCCGTCATCATTGCCTGCTGCTGTGTTGCCGAGATCGTCGACACGAACAGGCCGAGCCCGAGCGTCGTCATGAGATACACGACGCTCATCGCAAACAGCAGGAGGAAGCTGCCACGAAGCGGTACTTCGAACCACAGCAATGCGACGAATACGACCAGGAGGACGTCGATGATCCCGATGAAGGCGTACGGCAGCATCTTGCCAACAATCAGTTCCCATCGCGCAATCGGGGTCACGTTCAACTGCTCGAGTGTCCCCAGCTCCTTTTCCCGCACGATCGACATCGACGACAGGTTCGTCGTGACGACGAGCAGCAGCAGCGCGAGGATACCGGGGATCATGAAGTCCTTGCTCTCGAGCTGAGGGTTGAACCACACGCGCACTTCTGCCGACACGAGCGGAGCCTGCGGCTGACCCGATGATGATGCCAGCTCCCGCGCATAGGACGCCACCAGAGTGCTCGCGTAACCGAGCGCGACGTTCGTCGAGTTGGCGTCTGTCCCGTCCGCGACAACCTGCACCGTCGTTGGCCGCCCCGCGCGAATCTGTTCGCCATAGCCTTGCGGAATATCGAGCGCCATCCACGCCTTGCCCGTATTCAGATACCGATCGACGTCATCGGTCGAGGAGAGTCCGTCAATCACGTCGAAGCTCGGTGACGCATCGAATCGACTGACCAGCTCCCGGCTCTCGCTCGACACGTCCTGATCGACGACGACCAGCGGAACGTTGCGGACGTCGGTCGTCGCGGCATAACCGAGCATCGTGAGCTGGATAATCGGCGCGATGATGACGATGCCGAAAAGGCGCGGATCCTGCCGCAGCTCCAGGAATTCCTTGCGGATGATGTGGGCCAATCTTTTCATTTCAGACTTGCCGATCCTTTAAGCCCATTGCCTCCTGACTCGCACGGACGCCAGCGCAAGAATGACGGCGGCGTATATGACGAGGGCGATCACGTCGGACAAGAAATCGGCCGGACCTACGCCCTTGAGCACGATCCCGCGGAGGGCGACGAGGAAATAGCGCGCGGGCACGATGCGCGTCACGAATTGCAGGAACGGCGGCATGCTGGCGATCGGGAAGATGAACCCGGATAACATCAGCGTCGGCAGGAACGACGTCAGCAGCGCCACCTGGAACGCCACCTGCTGACTATCCGCAATGCTCGAAATGAGCAGGCCGAATGCGAGCGCGCCGACCAGGAACAACGACACAATCGCGACGAGCACCAGCCACGAACCCCGCATTGGCATGTCGAATAGGATGATGGCGGCGACGACGATGCTCATCGACGAGATGAGCGAGACCACAAAATAGGGCGCCGTCTTTCCGAGCACGTACGGCACGGGGCCAATCGGCGACATGCGTACCTGCTCCATCGTTCCTGCCTCTTTCTCGCGTACGATCGAGAGCGCCGTCGAGACGACCGCCGTCAGCATGGCGATGTAAGCAATCAGGCCTGGCACCAGGAACAACGTGCTGCGCAGCTCGGGGTTGTACCAGACGCGCGGCTCGACGTTCAGAATGGGTCCCGCCGGCGATCCGATCCGCGCCTGCAACTCGTAGCGCTGGGACTGCGCGTTCACGAGGCCCATCGCGTAGCCGACGACAGTCGTGGCCGTGTTGGCGTTGTCGCCGTTCACGAGTAATTGCACCAAGGTCTGGCGGCCCGCGGCTACGTCGGCGCCGAATCGAACTGGGATGACGAGCACGGCCCGGGCGTCGCCGCGGTTGAGCAGGTCGTCAATTGCCTCGGGATTCGGAGCCTCGCCGACGAGGTCGAAATAACCGGAATTGACGAAGGCCGACACCAGCTCCCGGCTGACCGCGCTTCGATCGTTGTCCTGAAGAGCCAAGCGCACGTGACGGATGTCGAAGTTCAGGGCATACCCGTAGATAAGAAGGAAGAACGCCGGCACGAAAAGCAGAATCAGCAGTGTCCGCCGATCGCGACGGATCTGGCGAAGCTCCTTGCGTGCGACGGCGATCGTCTTCCAGAACCCCGAGATCACGCCTCGACTCCATCCGGAGTGACCTCGAGGCCCGCCATACGCAACGGTCGACGGGTCACGCGGCACTCCGCTCGGCTACGTCGAGAAACACATCTTCGAGCGACGGCGCGACGATGCCGCACGAGAGAATCGCGATGCCTTTCGCTTCGAGACGGGACGCGATCGTCTGGACATCGGTGGCGGCGTTCCGAAGAACTGCGTGAACGGCCGTGCCGAAGATGCTCGTTTTCTCGACCTCGGGCATCTCATCGAGCGTGCGCATCGCGCCGACAGCGTCAGCGGCGCGAACTTCGAGAATCGGCCGCGAGGCGAAAATCGCCTTGAGCTCGTCGACCGTGCCGTGCGCCGCCAGCCGGCCAGCCTGGATGATGGCAATCCGCTGACAGTGCTCGGCCTCGTCCAGGTAGTGGGTGGTCACGAGGACAGCGACGCCGCTGGCGGCGAGGTCCTCGATGAGCCGCCAGAAGCGCCGGCGCGACAGAGGGTCGACACCGCCAGTCGGTTCGTCGAGAAACACAATCGGTGGCTCGTGGAGAATCGCGCAGCCGAGAGCGAGCCGCTGACGCCATCCGCCTGCAAGGGCGTGCGTGAGCTCGTTTTCACGGCCGCGCAGTCCGGCAATCTCGAGGACGAAATCGCGGCGTGTCGCCAGCCGCTCGCGCGACAGGCCATAAACGCCGCCGAAGAAGGCGATGTTCTGATCGACCGTGAGCGCCTCGTAGAGCGAGAAACGCTGTGACATGTAGCCGATGCGCCGCTTGACGCCTTCAGGATCCCGAACGACGTCGATACCGCCGACCGTGGCCGAGCCAGACGTCGGCTGTAGCAGCCCGCACAGCATGCGGATCGTTGTTGATTTGCCGGCGCCATTGCTGCCCAGGAATCCAAAGATCTCGCCGGCGCGAACGTCGAACGACACGTCGTTCACCGCGACGAAATTGCCGAACCGGCGTGTGAGGTGACGGACTTCGATGGCGTTCATCGTCCTAGTGCCCGGTTCAACTGCGCCTCTGCGAGGCGCACCGACGCCTGCGCCCGTGTCAGATCGAGCTGCGCCTGCAGCAGGGCGTACTCCGCGTCGAGCACCTCGATACCCGCGATGACGCCTGCCCGGTAGCGCTCGTCGACGACCCTCCGGGCATCGGCGGCGGCGGTGACACCACTTGTCGCGGCTGCCACGGCTGCGACGGCAGATTCCACTTCGAGCGCGCGCTGGCGGACTTCCACGCTCAGTTGAGAATCGAATTCCGCCAGCCGCTCACTGGCTGCCTCAGAAACCGCCCGTGCCTGCGCCACTTCAGCAACTGTGCGACCGCCATCCCAGAGCGACCAGGTGCCACCCACGCCGACGTCCCAGGAATCCTGCGCGATATCGGCACGCGGAAAGATTTTTGGATTGGGCCTGGCGTAGTCCACGCCGCCGAGGAACTGAATTGTCGGCATGCGGCCAGCGGCGGCCGCCTCTCGTTGTGCATCGGCGGCTGCGACCCGCTGCTGAAGCGCACGTCGTTCCTGGCGACTCGCGCGGGCAGACTCGACGAGCGGACCAACTGCGAGGGGCTGACTCGCAAAGATCGCCGCCGCGCGGCTGAGATCGGCGGTGGGCTCGAGCGGCTGATCGGGGGCGACGCCGATCAAATGCGCGAGTTGGGCACTCGTGACGTCGAACTGCGTTCGCGCGTCGATCGCCAGCATCCGCGAACGCGCCTCCTGAGCCGCTGCAGACGACACTTCGTTCGGCGGGACGAGTCCCGCGGTGAAGCGCTGATTGGCATCGTTGACGTGGGCCTGCGATCGCGCAACTCCCTGTTCGAGCACCTCGAGGCTGGCTCTCGCTGTAAGAACCGCCCAATAGGTCCGGGTGACCTCGAGGCGCAGATCCGCTTGCGCCGTCTGCCGCTCCGCGCCGGCGGCTTCGGCTTCGGCCCGCGCCGCGCGCTCGAGTGCGTCAGTGCGTCCGCCCGTGTAGATCGGCCAGCGCATCTCGAGACGCGACGTGTAGTTGTTCGGGACGTCGGGATACACGAGAAGGGGAATGCCGACTGGCGACGGAATCGAGAACGGCAACACGTGGTTCGTGCGTGTGTACCCGGCGGTGGCGGTGACAGTCGGACGCTCAGCTGACTCGCGGACGGCGACACCGGCCTGCGCCGCCGTCTCGCGGGCGCGGGCTTCGGCCAGCCGATGACTCGTCTCGACTGCCCTGGACAGCGCATCCTCGAGCGTGAGTTGAAGCGTGGGAGGTCCTTGAGCGGAAACACGGGCCGCGATCGCGATCACCAGCGCTCCCGCGAGCGCATACCGGCCGCTACGCATGAGCGGACTCCTCGCCCGACAGCCGGGCTATGAACACATCCTCGAGCGACGGCGTCACCGGACGCACGGGCGCACCGGCGAGCGGCGTGGCTGCGAGGGCGGATCGGAACTCGGCTTCCGCGCCTTCGCCCCCGTCCTCGAGCGTGACATGCACGCGCTCGCCGAAGACCTGCGCATCCGCGACGCGCGGCATGCGGCGCAGAATGTCAGCCGCTTTCCGCCCGGGTGCGATCACCTCCAGCATCCGGCCCGTGATGAGCCCGCGCAGGCGCGCCGGTTCGTCCATCGCCAGGATGCGGCCCTCGTGAAGCAGCGCAACACGCGAGCAGCGCTCCGCCTCGTCGAGGTATGGCGTGGACATCAGGATGGTGATGCCGTGCGCAAGAAACTCGGAGAGCAGCTTCCAGAACTCGCGCCGTGAGATCGGATCGACACCCGTTGTCGGCTCGTCGAGCAGAATCACATGCGGCTCGTGGACGAGCGTGCAGGCGAGCGCCAATTTCTGTTTCATGCCTCCGGACAACTGATCGGCGAGACGATCGCGAAACCGCGTCAGCTGCGTCATCGACAGCAACTGCTCGCGCCGGCGATGGTAATCGCGCACGCCGTGGACCTCGGCGAAGAACCCGATGTTTTCGTCGATGGTGAGATCGCCGTAGAGACTGAATCGTTGCGAGAGGTAGCCCACGCGTTCGGTGATGCGGTGATGGTCCCTGACTGGATCGAGACCGAGGACGCGAAGCTCGCCAGCATCCGCATGCAGCAATCCGCACATCAACCTGATCGCCGTCGTTTTGCCCGCGCCGTCAGGGCCGATCAACCCGAACATTTCGCCCTCGCCGACATCGAGGCTGAGATCCGCCAGCGCCTGCGTGGCACCGTATCGCTTCGCGACGTTGCGGAAAACGATAGCGCTCATTGCAGTTTCAATTCCGCATCGACTGGCATTCCCAGCTTGAGGATGCCCTCACGGTTGTCGACACTCACTTTGATGCGATACACCAGCTTCGATCGCTCCTCGGCGGTCTGGACGTTGCGCGGCGTGAACTCCGCGCGGGGCGAGATGAACGTGACCTTGCCGTCGATGCGCTGTCCACCCGCGTCAGTGAAAATCGTGGCGGCC
>JBKPNV010000402.1:0-9339 GCA_046732795.1 Acidobacteriota bacterium | reverse complement strand
CCACCCAGTTTCTGGAATTTTTGAGGTTCGCGCAGGAAGTCGATGATTTCCTGCAACTCCTCTTTCGCCTCGTCGACGCCCGCAACGTCTTTGAACGTCACCTTCTTCTGAGCGCTCGACGAGAGCTTCGCCTTGCTCTTGCCAAACGAGAGCGCCTTGTTTCCGCCACTCTGCATCTGGCGCATGATGAACACCCAGAACCCGATCATCAGCAGGATCGGCACCCAGGTGGAGAGAAGCGCTGTCCACGGGCTTGCGGTTGGTTCCCGCGCGGTGACCACGACGTTACGTTCGAGCAACCGGTTTACCAGACCCTCGTACTGCGGCGGGGCCACTGTACGGAACGTGTCGTTGGCCTTCGTCGTCCCGGAAATTTCATTGCCCGTGATCGTGACCTGGGCGATCTGGCTCGTATCCACGGCCATCATGAATTCGGTAAAGGTCAGGGTCTTGGCGGCCGTTTGGAACTTGGTGGAAAAATTCCAGACCATGACCGCGATGACGGCCATAGCCATCCAAAACACCAAGCTCCGCATAGTCGAGTTCAAGAGCACCCTCCCGTCCGATTTTCCGACGGTTTCTGTTCTGGGAACTAGCTTATAAGAGTATCACTTCGAAGCCAGTGTCCGGTTGTCTGATTACCGCGCCTCTCTTAGTAAGACCATCTTTCCGCGCCGAAGTTCCACGCGGGCCCCGGGGACGTCCACGCCGGTTGATTCGCCGGCGGCTACCTCGAGTGCAGCTTCAACATGGTCGGACCCGATTTCACGATTTGGCGCAGCCAGGCGCAGTGCCGCCAGCACGACGCGGCGTCTGATAGGGGGTGCCTCGCCCAGTAATCCTGATACGTCGATTTCGAGGCCTGCGTTGCTCCGAACGACCAGCGCATCAAATCGCCGATCGCCGAGCTCATCAAGCCACTGACCGTCTTCTCGGCCAATAGCGGCCGCCCGTGCAATGGCAGGGACGGATGAAGCCCCCGCAGCGAGGTCAAGCTCGGGTAAAACCTTATGTCGAATCCGATTGCGCGGATTTGCAACGTCCTCGTTCGTCTCGTCCTCGACCCAGGGCTGTCCTCGCAATTGGAGGTAACGCCGAAGATCGGCGCGGCTGACGTCCAAAAGCGGACGTACGACGATGCCGCGGCGGGGGTAAATTCCGCCAAGTCCAGTGAGCCCGGCCCCCCGAATGAGCTTCAGCAGAAACGTTTCGGCCTGGTCGTCCCGCGTATGGCCGACGGCGATGCGATCGGCAGATGACGATTCGGCAATCCTGTGCAGAAAGTCGTATCTGACGCGACGCGCAGCGTCTTCTATCGAGAGCCGCTGCGTCTGCGCGTAGGAGTCGACATCGATCGATTCCACGGCGATCGGAAGACCGATACGGGCGGCGAAATCGCGGCAGAACTGTTCGTCTCGCGTCGCCGTGCAACGAAGTCGATGATTCAGGTGTGCAAGAGAAACGACCGAAAATGTACCCTGCTTCGCAAGATCCTGGAGCAGGAGCACCAGTGCAATCGAGTCTGATCCGCCTGAGAGTCCGACCAGCAGTCGGCTACCGGCCGGGCACAGCCCGTGCCGGCGAATCGTACGCGCGATTTCCTGGTGAAGACGAGCCACTCGTGACATTCCGCCTTCGGCTGAACCCACTCGGCCCGCCTGGCCGCAGGCTGGATTTGCCGGAGGGCGGACTCGAACCGCCGACCCCGCGCTTATGAGACGCGTGCTCTAACCGACTGAGCTACTCCGGCACGAACTGCTCATTTTACCGCAGGGAATAAATGGGGTCGGGGGTCATTTAATGAGGACACTCGCCAGCCCGCGACCAGACTGTCCTGATCAAATGACCCCCGACCCCATTTCAATCACCGCCGCCGCGATGAGAGGAATCATCAATTCGTGGTGGCCGACCAGCGAAATGCCACGCCCTTTGGTGCCGGCCACAGGACGGCTGACGACGTTGGTGTGCGGTCGATACTGCCGGATGAAGTCGATGTTCACGGTCGTAAGTTCGGCAAGCGGGATCCCCTGGTTCCGCGCCAGGGCGACGGCTTTGAGAAACACTTCCGGCAGCACAACGGCAGATCCACAGTTCAAATACACGCCATCTGACAATCGGGCGACACAAGATGTGAAGTAGCGGAAATCCCGAAGACTGGATGCCCCAATTGCCGCGCCAGACGCATCCCGGTGCATGTGGATGATGTCAGTGCCGATCGCCACGTGAACTGTGACCGGGATGCCGAGACGATGCGCAGTTGCCATCAGGCTGCGGTCGGCCCAGCGTGGGTTTGCGTCGGCTAAGTACGCACCGACGGTTTGACCGAGCCCCTGCTGCTTGATTTCTGCGTTGCGAATCACCTCGTTGAGAATTCGCCCGGTCTCCTCCGCCATCCCGAAGCGACCGGGACCGAGTGCCTCATCGACGTCCTCGGACGTCGCACCCGACAGCGCGATCTCGAAGTCATGGATGACGCCAGCCCCATTCATCGCCAGCGCAGAAACGTAGCCACGGTGCATCAAGTCGATCAATACCGGCGATACGCCCGTCTTGATCACGTGAGCGCCGATGCCCCAGATGATGCCGGCCTGGCGAGCGCGCGCATCGACGATCGCGCGCACGACGCGGCGAATATCCTCGCCCGCAAGGATCCCGGGCAGCTTGTCGAACCACGCTTTGAACGATCCACCCGGCTCGCTCGGGCTCCCGAAATCTTGCGCGCGCGCCTTGCTTCGTCTGGATGACAGCGGGTAGGTCCGTACGCCGGAGAGATCGAATTCTTCGTAGCTGAATGGCATGGCAATACGTTAATCGAGGTCCGGCTGGAGCCGGACACTACGTTTCGCACCCGGATTGCGCGATGACAGTGTCAGGGCACGACTCGGGCGCCGACGAACAGCTGAAACGGTGCCCAGTAGTACGGCTTGGCGGTCGCGGTCCCGCTGCGAATCATCTCGAGTTTCGCTGTGCGAAGCGCCTGGCTCGGTGAGGCCCCGGACGCAAGGCTCGAATACGCCCGTCCCATCAGCGTAGCGGTCGATCGATCGTCGACGTCCCACAGACCAGCGATCACGCGGCGCGCGCCCGCCCTGAGAAACGCCCACGCAAAACCCACCAGACCCTCGCCGGCGTAGGTGCGTTCCCCGGCGCTGCGGCACGCAGAGATCGTGACCAGGTCGGCCGAGAGTGGCCGTTCGGCAACATCCCGAGCGTAAAGTTTGTAGCCACCTGTGGGCGCGTTGTCGTCACGCGACAGGATCACCGCTGAATCGAGCGGGCTCTCCGCGTTGGCTTCTGCATGTGCCGTGAAGTGCACGATGCCGAACTGACCTGGCTGCGACGCGAGGTATTGAGCCGGCGTCGCCTGACTCGCCCGGTACACCGAGGCACGATCGCCGAACGCGTCCGCAACGAACATCATCTCCGCCGAGGCGTATCGCAGCGACGGATACTTCGAGTCGGCCGGCACCGGATCGCCAATGAGCAGCACGGATCGTTCACTGGCGCTCGCCTCGAGCGGCTTTACCGTCAAGGCGCCAAGTGACGGCGCAACCACGATCTCGACGTCCTCGATCCAGTAGTGCCGCCGGTCGCCAGCCACCGGCAACGTCTCGAAGTTGAGGATGTTCAGCGCACCATCGGGAACGATCACGACGCGGGCACCGCGAGGTAACGAAGCTGCCACGGGCTGAATCAACTGTTGGAACAATGTATCGCCAGCCTCCCCTTGTGCAGCGAGCGGATCGGCCAGTGACGTCACAATCGCGTTGCGATACTGATCGACCAGCGGCTTGATGACTCCGGCATTCGTCTCGAGCGGGATGAACCGAACCCGATCGCCAGTCACGAGCCATGCGTACGATCGCGTCGATCCGATCCAGTAGAAAAGGAAGACGCTCCGCAACTCCTGCGCCGCACGACGGAACACGGCCGCCGTCGGCCGCGGCGGCGCCGCCACACCATGTCGCTCGGCGAGCACTCGCGCACGGATCGAGTCGGCCACGGTCAACGCCTCATCGAGCTCGCCGCGCTCGACGAGGACGTCGATGTAGCGTTCGTAGAAGCGGATGAGACGAGTCAGAAACGAGAGCCGATAATTGGTGTTCAGCAGCTCGGAACGCGTGTGCTCGATCACATCGAGGGCGTTCCGGTAGTGCCGCAACGCCGCGTTCAGATCGCCGGCGCGGGCGCCGAGGTTTCCGAGCTCCACGTCGACATCCCACGCAAGTGCCGGCGGGGTCGTGCCGTCAGCCAGCACCTCTTCGTAGAGTTTCGTGGCTTCCCCAGTCTGCCCTCGTCCAGCCGCAATCTCGGCTCGGTGAAATGTGTTGTAAATGAAGGTTCGTGTCCCGGCGCGCTGGTTGAGATGCGTCGCGTCTCGATTCATGCGCTCGGCTTCGTCCCACTGACCAAGCGAGGCGTGCGCGGTCGTGAGATTGTCGGCCCAGCGCGCGGCATCTTCGACGAGACCTGTCGCAGTCGCCACGTCGAACGCGCGCTGCAGGTACGGGATCGCCTCCGCATACGACCCATTCAGCAAGTACGTCGCACCGAGCACGCCGAGCGCCTGTTCCAGGTAGACACGTGGACCGCGCCGCTCGTTGACCTCGACGCTCCTCCGCTCGACGGCAATCGCACGGTCGAAATCGCCAAGCCGCGCATAGCAGACGCCGGCATTCCTCAATGCAACGGCGTACACCATGTACGCA
This sequence comes from Acidobacteriota bacterium, assembly GCA_046732795.1. Lineage (GTDB taxonomy): Bacteria > Acidobacteriota > Vicinamibacteria > Vicinamibacterales > UBA2999 > Gp6-AA40. The sequence continues at coordinate 4,630 of JBKPNV010000402.1, read as the reverse complement.
GACAGATCGGTCATGGACACTACAGCTTCGAAGAACGGAAGCGCCTCGTCGTAGCGATCTCTGACGAGATACCCGGCTCCGCGATTCATGGTCGCGCTGGCCTCGCGAAAACGATCGCCAGATGACTTCGCAGCCTGTGCCGCGGCACTCAGTGTGGCATCGCCTTCACTGGCGCGCCCGAGACGAATCAACGCCACTCCCTTGAGGATCTCCGCGTCGATCAACACATCGCTGGCGCTGACGCTCTTTGCAAGAGCAGCCGTCGCGTCCAGCGCCGGAATCGCGTCGGCAAGGTTGCTCCTGACGAGATGATGCTGCCCTTTCAGATATCGCTGTCGCGCTCTGACCCACGCGTGCTCAGAGCCTTCCGGGATGCGCTCGTCGAGCGCGGGAAATGACTCGGAAAGTCTGCGGTCGATGAGCCGGATTTCATCGAGGAGCAGCCTGAACTTCCACGGCCACGCCGTGGCGGGCTGCCGATTCGCGATGTCGAGACCACGGTTGGCGAGCTCGCGCGCGCGGTCCAGTTCACCGAGCAGGAGTTGTTTCGACCCGCTGTCGTACAGATCTTGAAGTTGGCGATCGGTTCTCGCGCTGCAGGAGGCCAGGACCAGGAGCAGCGCGGCGGATCCCGCGAGCTTTCTACGGATAGAAACTTCCATTCGTGTCGACGCCGCCACCGTCCGCCCAGCCCCCGATCGGCGAGCCCATATCGAACCGGACCATGGTCAGGCGCCGCTCGGAGCTCCCGACGAGCAGCTCGCCGAAAAAGATCTGACCGAAGTCAGGAACGAGGAGGACGTGGCCGTCGATCTTCGCGCCAGGGTACGGCTTTCCGGTCCAGGCCATCTTCTCGACGATGGTCGTGTAGATGATGCCGCTGCGAACGATGAGCCCCGACCGGCGCGTTTGCCCCGCGATCGTCGCCGTGGGGAGAAAATGCTGCCCGAACTTCTCCATCACCTTGGGATCGTCCGCAGCCGCAGCCACCTTCGAGCGCGTGTCGTATTTCTGGAACAAGCTCATATTCAGGGCGACATCGAGGCCGAATCCACCGATGTCAACGCCCTGAATCACAGACCCCTTGGCCGGCGCGATCGACGGCTCGCCGCTTCCGCGCGGACTCTTGCTCACGAGCGCTCCGCGGATCCGCTTCGCTTTGAAGAGCGGCTTCTGACCGACAGCCAGTTCGCGAACTTCCGCGGCGACGTTCGTCGTCGAGTTCAGTTCCTCCGGTAATCCCTTGTGATCGCTGACGGCCTTCGCCTGCGTCTCGTCGTCGTACAGCCCCTCGGCAAAGGTCATTGCGGACCCGAAACGAATCACGTCGCCAAACGCGCGTCCCTGGATCTGCGCCTGCGATCGACCTCCAGACACCCCCAGCGAACTGGCACCCGGCATGTCCACGATCACGGTGTCGGGACGATAGAAGAGGCCACTCAGAGCGGATGCGTTGCCGCGAAACAGAAAACGCTTCGTGAGCTCCATATGTCGCGCAGTCTCATGTCTTGGACGGTTATGCGGCCCCGAACGGGAAGTTCCTCCTCGTTGCCCATCCCCATAACGGTGCCAGCGCGCGCAGCGCGCAAGAATTACTGCAAACTAGCCGAGGACGTTTCAGCAACATATTCAGGCACCGCCGATGGCTACTTGATTTCGAAGCTGTACTCGCCGAGCGGCGCGCCCGATGAATCGGACTCGCGCACGATCAACGTACGTCGGCCACGACCAAGCTCATCTGCCGGAATCAGCAAAAGGAGCGGAGCGCCCGAAGGGGGGAGCGGCGTCCGGCCAGATAGTATCGCGTTGCCCGCCGCGTCGAGAAGGTCATATCTGACGTCTTTCGTCGATTGCGCGATCACGTCGACGCCGAGCGTCACGAAAGGGTGCCCAGGGGCGACGGTGACCACCGGGAGCGCTCCTCGCGTCGCTTCACGTAACATGACCGGAGACAAGGACTGCGGCAACACGGCCTGCCGGAGACCAGGAACGACAACGAGTGATTGATAACTCGCCGCAAGGGCGACCGTGGCCGCGACAGCCCAGGGGACAAAGATCGACGGCCGGCGCCAGGCGGGGCGCTTGTTGAATTCAATGACGTTCGAGTCTCGAGCGCTCGTCTCCATCGTCTCCGAATCAAGATTCCGGACGGAGCGCACTTCCACACGAATGCGTTCACCAACTCGAACTTCCGCCGCGCAGTCGTTGCAGTCGAAGAAGTGTTCCTCGAACGCGTGCTTCTCGAGCTCGGTCATCTCGTCGAGGAGATACCGTTCGGCGGCCATCGTGTCGAGTGCCTGCTGATGGGTCATGGTCTTCTGCGGCATTAGTGTCAGAAGAAGCCGCACCGTTTCATAGCCCGACGTACTCCGTCTTGAAGCGTTGCTTGGCTCGATGCAGGAGGACTCTCAAGTAGTTGCGATCGACGCCGAGCGTCTGGCAAATCTCATCCTTGTCCCGCTCCTCGAAAAACAGCCACTCCAGCAACTGTTTCTCCTTTTGCGGCAACGTCGCGAGGACTTTGCGGACGACGGCGCGTTCCTCGCCGACGGCAACCGATTCCTCCGCGCTGGCGCGGGTGTCGCGAATCTGAGCACCGGTATCCTCACCGAGCGAATCGACCCTCGAATGGGACCGATACAGCTCGAACAGGACGTTGTTGCAGACCGAATTCACGAAGCTGCCGAAGCCGCCGGGCGATTGGATGCCGCCGGGCTGCCGGACCGCGCGCAAGACACGAAGGAATGTTTCCTGGATCGCGTCCTCGACGAGCGCGGACGATCGCAAGCGCGACCGCAGCTTGATCACGAGCAACTCGCGGAAGTACTGAGTGAAGTGCGATTCGGTCTCCGGGTCGCCTGACGCCAGCCGATCGAGGTAATGGCGATCGAACTCGTGTCGCGGTTCATTGCGCAAGCGGCGAGATCGTATGTCCGCGCTTGAAACAGGCGCAACGATAAAGCTAGCGAGGCTTCGCTCTGGACTGACAAGCATATGGCTCCGCCTCGCTAGTGGCCGCATCTTCTTGCCCGCACTTCGTGCGGGCGGTTCTGTTTAAGGTCCTGATGCACGAAGCGGAGCCGGGAGTCATGCGACTCACGTCGCAGCTCATGCACATGCCGCGGTCGGCACTGATGTGTCGCTCCCTTTTACGAGTCGAAACGACTGATACGACACATGACACCCGTGCGTCCGGAGGAAGCTGAGGAACCGCTTGTAGTCGTGCGGCGGCATGTTGAAAGCGCGTACGAGCATCTTGTAGTTGCCGCGCGTGTAGGTGAGGCCGGCCTGCACGATCTGCCGCACGTCCTCGCGCGTCAGGTCACGTTTCATGAATGGCTCGTGGATCTCTTCCCAAAAGGAGAGTCCCTCGCTGATCAGGCGATTCAGCCGTTGTTCGCCCCGAGGTTGAGCCGACGACGTGACGGTCGACCGTCGCTCCTTTGCGATCTCGATCGGCAGCGACCGGATATCGATCTGGCCGTCACCGCCACCGTGAACGACCAGCCGCTCAGCGACGTTCTTGAGCTCCCGGACATTCCCGGGCCAGTCATACGTCAGCAGGCGCTGCATCACAACGGGACTGACGTCAGGGACCGGCAGTCCATGAATATTCGAAAAGGTTTCCAGGAAGTAATGCAGGAGGCATGGGATATCGTCCCTGCGCTCACGCAGCGGCGGGACTTCGATGTGAATGACTTTCAACCTGTAGAACAGATCTTCGCGAAAGCTCTGGTCGGCAACGCCGGCTACCAGGTCGCGATGCGTGGCCGCGATGACGCGTACGTCGAGAGGGGGCAATGAGCGATCGGCTCCGACGCGCTGGATCTCACCGGTTTCGAGAAATCGCAGCAATATCGCCTGCATCCGCAGGCTCATCTCGCCGATTTCGTCCATGAAGATGGTGCCCTTCTGGGCGGACTCGAGGCGGCCACGCTTGTCGCGGTAGGCGCCGGTGAAGCTGCCTCTGACGTGCCCGAACAGCTCCGACTCGAGCAGCGTGTCAGGGAGGCCGGCGCAATTCATCGGGACAAAGGGCGCGTTGGCGCGCCGACCGCGCTCATGGATGAGCCGTGCCACCAGTTCTTTCCCAACACCGCTCTCACCGGTGATCAACACTTTCGCGCCGCACCCGGCTGCCACTGAAATCTCCCGCTCGATTGCACGCATCGCCGCGCTCGTGCCGAGCATCGTAGTGGTCTCCATGTTCACAACCTCCGGACGAACCTCATCGTCCATTCGCCTCGCTGGCAGGTAGTGCATCGGCACCGGATTTCGTTACAGAAGGCTCCTCTTGAGGGTGGAAACTGCAGCTCCGAGCCCGCCAAGATGCCGCGCATTACAAGGGATCTAACGCCCTCAAAGGCCCCTCCGAACGCCTGACACAGGGGTACTGAGCTGCGCTAACTCATCCGGAGCACTGTTCGGCGACCTCAAAGCACGCCGTTACAAACGTTTGCAGACCAACGGCTCAGGCAATCAGCATCGCGTCGCCATAACTGTAAAAACGGTATCGATGCGCGACCGCTTCGCGATATGCGGCGAGGATGCGCTCGCGGCCGGTGAGGGCGGCAACCAGCATCAGGAGCGACGATCGAGGCAAGTGGAAATTCGTGACCAGGCCGTGGAC
>JBKPNV010000401.1:0-6865 GCA_046732795.1 Acidobacteriota bacterium | reverse complement strand
GGGCCGCGTGTCGGATGCGCGAGCGGGGTGGCGCACGCCGCGCATCGCGGCGCCAGCACGACGGCCATGAGCGCGTCGGCCGCGTATGTCAGCGCTTCTCGTCGGTGATTTCGTGTCGCTCCGCGTTGCCCCACAGGCGTTCCAGCCCGTAGAACGCGCGGCAGTCGCGGCTGAAGATGTGCACGACAAAGTTGAAGTAGTCGAGCAGGATCCATTCCGACTTGTCCACGCCCTCGGCAAGCGCCGGCCGCTCATCGAGCGCCTGTCGCAACATGTCCTGAACCGAGTCGGCGATGGCGGTCATCTGCCGCGCATTCGCGCCGGTGCAGATGACGAAAAAGTCGGTGAAGCCGCCGGTCTTTCGCAGATCGAGCACGACGACGTCTTCGGCCTTCTTGTCACAGACCGCGGTCACTGCGGCCGCCACGTCTTTGGGCAGACGTGGCTTCCTGGTGTCACCCGCACGACTGGTTTTTATCTTGCGTGGGCGCTCGTGCCCCTTAGTCGTTGCCATGCAAGCCGCCTACCGCCCCGTAGAGATGATGGTTCACGATGTGCCTGGCGACGGCGTCAGGCACGAGATCGTCGATCGATTGCCGTGCGCTGAGCCGCGCGCGGATCATGGTCGACGAGATGTCGCGCGTCCGAGCTTCGACGAGAATGATTCGAGTGTTTCCATCCCGTGGGATCGCGTCTCCGAAGCGATGCAGTCGCGGACCGAGCTCCGGCGTCCGCGCTGCTGCCGTCTCCAGACCGGTACCCGGGCGCGCGATCACCACGAAGTGCGCTCCGTCCAGTACAGTTGGAAACTCGCGCCAGGTGGCAATTTCCGCAAAGGCATCTGCGCCGAGAATGAAGAAAATCTGCAACGGCGTCCAGCCCTCGGCATGCATCGCACGCAGCGTGTCGGCCGTGTACGAGTGTCCTGAACGCGTCAGCTCCATTTCGGAGACGCGATACGCCGGACGGCCCTGGATCGCGAGCGCCACCAACGCGAACCGGTGAAACGCGCTCGCCATCGGGCTCGTGCTGCGGTGCGGCGGATCGTGTGAGGGCAGCAAGCGTATGCGATCGAGCTGCAGCGCCGTGCGGGCAGCTTCGGCCGCGTCGAGGTGGCCGAAGTGGATCGGATCGAAGGTGCCACCGAGAATACCGATCGTGCCTGCTGTCGTCATGCATCGCGTCGCGTACGCGACGGGGTCCGTCGCATGCGCGGCGGGGTGATCAAGTCAATCTCCTCTGAAGGCGGGTCCTGCCTCTCGTCGACGTCGGCGGGAGCGGCGCGAGCCGCCGCAATCGCGCGCCAGGCGGCCTCCAGCAACTCCTGCAGACCGTCGCCGCGCACGCCCGAAATGTGAAAGAGCGGGAGGCGGCGCGCGCGCACGTGCCGAGTCAAGCGCTTCAGGGCGCCGGGATCGTCGAGCGCGTCGATCTTGTTGGCGGCGACGATTTGTGGCTTTGCCGCCAACTCCGGATCGAACAGCCGCAGCTCCTGCTGGATCGTATCGAAGTCCTCGACCGGATCGCGTCCTGACGCCCCGGACACATCCACCAGGTGCACGAGCACCTTGGTGCGCTCGACGTGCCGGAGAAAGCGATCGCCGAGCCCATGGCCCTCGTGCGCCCCTTTGATCAACCCGGGGACGTCGGCAACGACGAAGCTGCGATCGTCACTCAGGCTGACGACCCCCAGGTTTGGGGCCAGCGTCGTGAAAGGATACTCAGCGATTTTGGGACGCGCTGCCGAGATGCGCGAAATCAGTGTGGACTTTCCCGCGTTGGGGAACCCGATCAACCCGACGTCGGCGAGCAGTTTGAGCTCCAGGCGAAGAAACTTCTCTTCACCGGTCTCTCCCGGTTCGGTCCGCCGGGGCGCGCGATTGGTGGAGCTCACGAAGCGCGCGTTGCCGCGCCCGCCCCGTCCACCGCGCGCGACGAGCACACGCTGTCCTTCTTCGGCAAGGTCGGCGAGCAGCCGCACGCCGCCATCGCTCTTCTCGTAGACGAGCGTGCCCACGGGCACGGTCACATCGAGATCTGGCGCCGTCTGCCCTGTTCGATTGGACCCCTGGCCGTGCTGCCCGCGGCGTGCCTTGAAGTCGGGGTGATAGCGGAAGTCGACGAGTGTGTTCTTGGTCGCGATGGCGGCGACGTAGACCGATCCGCCGCCCCCTCCATCGCCGCCATCAGGGCCCCCTCGCGGGACGAACTTTTCGCGGCGAAAACTCAGACAGCCGTTGCCACCGGAACCGGCGATGACGTGGATGTCGACTTCGTCGACGAACATCGTACCCGAGAGCGGCTATTCGACGGGGACGATCGAAATCTTGCGGCCGTGCTGACCGTGATCCTCGAAGCGGACCTTGCCCGCCACCTTCGCGTACAGGGTATGGTCCTTGCCGAGCCCGACGTTCAAACCGGGCTCGAAGCGACGGCCCTTTTGCCGCACGAGAATGGATCCGCCAGTGACGAGATTGCCGTCGTGCCGCTTCACACCGAGCCGCTGCGAATTGCTGTCGCGACCGTTGCGCGAGCTGCCCTGACCTTTTTTATGAGCCATTGATTTTCCCCGGCGGATCCAACGTTCACGACCCGCCTTACGAATCGCAGGCCGGGTCGTGCGTTCCAGACCCGGCGTGATTTACGCGACGATCTCGGTGACCCGCACCCGCGTGAAGACACTGCGGTGTCCGCGCGTCTTGCGGAAACCCTTGCGCCGCTTTTTCTTGAAGACGCGAATCTTCGGCCCGCGCGATTCGCCGTCAACGACAGCGTGAATCTTCGCTCCGGCCACGTAAGGCGCTCCGGCAATGATCTCGCCCGCGTCCTTCTCGACGAGCAACACCTGCTCGAGGGTGAATGTCTCCCCTGGTTCGCCCAACGTGCCATCGACCTCGATGATCGAACCGGGAGCAACCTTGATTTGTCGGCCACGAGTTTGAACGATCGCGTACACGGCCTGTTCCTCCATCCGCACAACCTATTGAGACTAGCAGATTTGGGCGCGAACGAGCAAGTTCCGTCAGCGCAGCGGGAGCGGATTTCCGGGCGGGTGCGCCTTCGACCATGTTCAGGCCAGGGAAGACCGGCCTCTACGTGCCGTGTCGTTGCAGCGGCGGGTTTTTAACACCCGCCGAGGACCGATCGACTACTGCAGCAGGATGCGCGTGCCTTTGATCTTCTGGCTGCTCAGCGTGCTGAGGAAGGTCGGAATGAGGCGATCCATCAGCTCGAAGTACGACGACAGAGCCGGCGTGGTCTGGTTGGCATTGTAAAGAATCTGCTCGCCGAAGCTCTCCGAATGCAATGTGGCGCCGCTGCGGCCGTCGATGAAGATGAAACGGCCATCGAGGCTGAAGCCCTTGCGCTCCATGTAGGTTCGCACCGGCACCACGCGGCGACGGCCAAACGAGTCGTAGACCTCCTGCTCGCGCTGCACGATGCTATTGCGCTGCAGCGGTGTGAACATCACAGTGCCCGTCACGATCAGCGGCTGCTGATACTCTTCGCCGATCTTTTTCCAGTACTCCACGTTGGCGAAGACGTGCTCGTACGCTTCGAGATCCTTCTCTTCCTTGATCGGTGGCGGTGTGGTCGGCGCGCCGCCGGAATCGCGCCCCTCCGAGGCAACATCGACGAGCGGCAGAACATCCGAATCGATCACGCGGAGCTGAGACTTCGTGCGCAACTGACTGCGCAGCAAGCGCGTGGTTTCGAGATTGCCGTCGACGTCCTCGGTGCCGCCAGCGATGAACCCGGCAACGAGCACGCGCTGAAAGGCGGTCACGTCCATCTTTGGCCGGATGGGCGTTTCGATCGGAATCTCGAAGGAGTTCGTGCAGGCGGTCGCCAGCAGAACTGCAACGAGACTACTGAGTGTTCTTAGCGGTCGTGCGATCATTGATTTCTCTGAACAGCTCGTAGTTCTGCTTGATCAGGGCGTTACCGGGCTCGAGCTCGAGCGCCCGTTCATACGCCACGCGCGCCTTCGCGAGATCGCCTTCGTGTTCATACGCTATAGCCAGGTTGTTGTGAGCGGGCGCATAACTGGGATCAATCTGAGCCGCGCGTTCCCAGCGGTAGATCGCTTCGCGCCAGAGCCCGCGTTGCGCCACCGCGATTCCGAACTCGACCTGCTTCTTCGCATCTGCGCGCGCATCCGCTTGAAGCGGAACACTCACGAGTGTGAAGAGAAAGAGGACCAGCGGAACAGCGGCAGTGCGCATTGGAGGTGGCCTCACTATAGTCACTCGCTCTCGCAGCGTGCAAGTAGATTACCGATCGAGGGCTAGATTAGTAGAGCAAGCCATGTACCACGGAAAATAAGGACTTTTTGCAACGGATCCGGAATGCGACCTCACAAGTGTCCACGGTTTTTCGCTACTGGCGTTGCTAATCGAGGAGGGCACTGCCTATAATTCGCTACATCGGGTTGGGTGCACGGCCTTCGGCCTGTCGCCGGGAGGACGCAGTGCATGACGCTCGATCACGCCGTCGCCCTTTCCCTTCTCGAAGATCTTCGCAGAGTCAATCTCACGGAACGGCTCAAGAACGACCCTGGCCTTCTCGAACAAGCGGCGCTGCTACTCGACCGCGCTCGGGCCGCACGCACGCGCGCCGAGCGTGCAGCAATTCACGTGATCGCATGGAATGACCGGAATTTCCCGACTTCTCTCGCCACTTTGACGGACCTTCCACCGGCATTGTGGTACCAGGGCGAGCTTGCGACGACCGAGACCCCCGCTGTCGCGATCGTCGGATCGCGTGCCGCCTCGGCGGTCGCGATTGAGACGGCATCGAGGCTGGCAGCTGATGTGGCAGCTGCCGGGATCACTGTCGTCAGCGGCTTGGCCCGCGGTGTCGACTCGGTCGCGCACCGAGCGGCACTGCGAACCGGTCGCACGATCGCCGTGCTCGGATCCGGCCTGGACTGTGTCTACCCCGCAGAGCATGCGCCACTGGTGAAGGAGATTGCGCGGACTGGGCTGGTGCTCAGCGAATTCCCCCCGGGAGCTCCACCCCTTCCGCATCATTTCCCGATGCGCAATCGACTGATCAGCGGTCTGGCTCAGGGGGTTGTTGTCATCGAGGCCTCGGAGAAATCCGGGTCACTCATCACCGCCGCGTGCGCGTTGGAGCAGGGCCGGGACGTCATGGTCGTCCCGGGAAACGTACTAAGTGGCCGGAACACGGGCGGCCATGCTCTCCTGCGAGACGGGGCAAAGATTGTCGAGAGTGCGGACGATATCGTTAGGGAGCTCGGCTGGTCGCCGGCGTGTGCCGGTACCGACAAAAGCCACATAAACAGCTGGCGCGACGACGTTTCTGGGGATCCCCTGATACGGGAGATGACGCCGGGCCAGCCTTACGATGTGGACGAGCTGACGACGCGCTCGGGCCTGGAACCGAGGCAACTGTTGCCTCGGCTTCTCGATCTCGAGCTCCGCGGATTTGTTCGACGCGCGGGTGGCGGTCGTTTCTTACGAGCGATCTGAACGTGTTAGTGTCATCGGGGAAACTAACAGGCGCTTAGGAATGGCAGCAAAACCGCTGGTCATCGTCGAGTCACCTGCAAAGGCAAAGACTCTGGGCCGATTCCTGGGAAACAAGTACCGGGTTGAGGCGAGCTACGGTCATATTCGCGATCTCCCGGAGTCGGCATCCGACGTGCCGAAGGAGATCAAGGCCAAGGACTGGGGCCGGCTCGGGGTCGACGTGGAGCAGGACTTCACGCCGTATTACGTCGTCCCCAGCGACAAGCGCAAACAGGTAGCGCATCTCAAGACGGCCGTGAAGGACGCATCCGAGCTGCTGCTGGCGACCGACCCGGACCGCGAGGGCGAGTCGATCAGCTGGCATCTCACGCAAGTCCTGAAGCCGAGAATCCCCGTCCGGCGGATCGTCTTTCACGAGATTACAGAAGACGCCGTGCGAGAGGCGCTCGACAATCCTGGTGACGTCAACGAGAACCTCGTTCGCGCGCAGGAGAGCCGGCGCATTCTCGACAGGCTTTACGGCTACACGCTTTCGCCGGTCCTGTGGAAGAAGGTGCAGACCGGACTCAGTGCCGGGCGCGTGCAGAGCGTCGCAGTTCGCCTGATTGTTGAGCGCGAGGAAGAACGGCGCGCGTTTCGCTCTGCCGAGTACTGGGATCTCGAGGCGTCGCTCAACGGGGAAGGTCGCGAGTTCGTCGCCACCCTCGTCCGCATCAACGATCAGCGCATCGCGACGGGAAAGGATTTCGACGCGCAAACCGGCGCCCTGAAGAACCAGGCTGTTCGACTGCTGGACCAGACTGCAACTCAAAGCCTCGTCGACGCAGTTCGCGCAAACGTGCCATGGACCGTCACGTCAGTTGAGCAGAAGCCTGGGGTTGAACGCCCGGCGCCTCCGTTCACGACGTCGACTCTTACGCAGGAAGCGAGTCGCAAGCTCGGATTCTCGACCGAGCGGACGATGCAAGTCGCGCAACGGCTGTTTCAGGGTGTCGACACTGGCAACGGTCAACTGGAAGGTCTCATCACCTATCATCGGACCGACTCGACGACGCTGTCCGACAAGGCGCTGAACGAATCGGCACGGGTCATTCGCGAGATGTTCGGCAGCGAGTACTACGACGGCGCGCGTCGTTATCAGACACGCGTCAAGAATGCGCAGGAAGCGCACGAAGCAATTCGACCAACGGATTTCCGTCTCGCCCCGAGCCGGCTCGAAGGTACCCTCGATCCCGACGACCTGCGCATCTACGAACTCATCTGGAAGCGCACGACCGCGTCGCAGATGGTCGATGCTCGCGTGCTGCGCACGACACTGGAAATTTCGGCCCAAGGCGCCGCCGGTGAAACCGCCGTGTTCACGGCGAGCG
>JBKPNV010000400.1:0-5119 GCA_046732795.1 Acidobacteriota bacterium | reverse complement strand
GACCAGGTGCAGTCGAAACTGCCGAGCGCAGGCGAAATCGATGGCGCCGGCTAACGCCGGCGCGCTACGGTGAACGGATGCGTGCCTATTCCAATTACTCTCTTGACGATCTGCTCGACGCCTTCGCATCTGCCTCGCCTGCGCCTGGCGGCGGCTCCGCGGCTGCGTTGACCGGCGCGCTGGGTGTTTCGCTGCTGCTGATGGCGATCGGGATCCGGACGTCACGGCCGAGCGGAGCGCCAGAGTCCTTTGAGCTTGCCGACGCCGCTGACCAGCTTCGGACGCTGCGGCCGGCGGTGGGCTCGTTGGTTGATCGTGACGCAGAGGCGTACGAGTCGGTCCTCGCCGCGCGCCGGATGAAGAACCAAGGTGAGTCGGCGATGCGTGCCGCCACCGACGTGCCGCTGGAAACGATGCGGGTGTGCCGCCGGGCGCTGCGTGAAGCCCAGGTCGTTGCGGCGCACGCGATCCGCAGCACGCACGGCGACGTTGGTGTGGCGGTCGAGTTGCTCCGCGCCGCGGTTCGTGCCGCCGGGATCACCGTAGACGCGAATCTGGCGTCACTGAAAGATGCGGACTATGTCGGTCTTGTCAGGACCGAGCGACAGAGGCTCGACGATGAAAGCGGTGCCGATGCTGACACCGTTCTCGCGTACCTGCGGGGACGGTCCGGCTGAAGCGGGACACGACGATTTCACGGTCGGTCTGAAGCGGAGACGACATTCAGCGCGTTCTGGTGTTGCCGTACACCGGCGGATAGTCGTCGTTGTCGGGCGGCGTTCCCACCGCGACGGTGTTGACGTTGAACGAGAACTCGACGGGATACGGGTACTTGGGGAGAAACTCGACCTGCTGCGTGTAGGACGCCGCCGCAATGCGACGGCCCGTCGTCCAGCGGACACTCAAGTCTTCAGGCCTGAGCGGGAGGTCGAGTTCCAGGGCCCGCTCCATGATTTGCTGGTGGACCTGTTGCGACGTCCGCTGCGAGCCGAACAAGAGCGCCCGTTCCGCGGCATCCTTCAGCTGATAGTAGTTCCAGAGGGAATCAGCTCCGCGCACCAGGGCATTCAGCAGCGCGACCGCGATCACGAGCTTGAGGACCGTCTTCATCGCGCGCGGTCAGTGAATCTGATGCAGGATCCTGCTCCATCGCACGTTGCCCAGCAACGGAAGGCCGGATCCTTCTTCGCCAAACGAGAAGTACACGAACAGGGCCTTGCCTTTGACGTAATCGCGGCGAAGGAATCCCCAATAGCGGCTGTCCTGCGAGTTGTCCCGGTTGTCTCCCATCATGAAGTACTCCCCGTCGGGCACCATGGCCGGGCCGTAAGAGCGCCGCAGATCGAAGCTGCCTTCTCCGGAATCGGGACTCGATGCGTCGAGTGGAAACAGGAAGTGCACGTAAGGCTCGTCGAGCGGCTTCCCATTGATATGGACCTTCTTGTCCTTCAATTCGACGACTTCACCGGGAAGACCGATCACACGCTTGATGAAATCACGCTCCGGATCCTCGGGGTATTTGAAGACGAGAATATCGCCACGCCGGATCGGATCGATCGGCAACAGCTTCTCTTCGACGCGCGAGAGCGTCGGCGCGAACACGAATTTGTTGACCAGCAGGTGGTCTCCGATGAGCAGGTTGTTCTCCATCGACCCGGTCGGGATCTTGAACGCCTGCACGACGAAGGTTCTGACGAAGAGCGCCAGGATCACCGCAACGCAGATCGATTCGAAATACTCGCGCGCGGTCGACTTGCGGAATGTCGTGCCGTTTGGGTCCTCGCTCTTGCTCTTGGCCATATGCCTCTTGCTCGCGACTCGGGATCCCGGACTCGGGACTCGCGATCCGGCCCGTTCACCTTACACCTATGCCCCTATCTTTGACGTGACTTTGACCTTTGCACTTCTAACCCTTTGACCGTTGATCGATGACCTATTCGGTTCCAACCTTCAAGACCGCGAGAAAGGCTTCCTGTGGAATCTCGACTCGTCCGACCCGCTTCATCCGCTTCTTGCCTTCCTTCTGCTTCTCCAGCAGCTTCCGCTTTCGGGTGATGTCACCACCATAACACTTGGCGAGCACGTTCTTGCGCAAGGCCTTCACGCTCTCGCGTGCAATGATCCGGTTGCCGATGGAAGCCTGGATGGCGACCTCGAACATCTGCCGAGGGATGAGTTCGCGCATTTTCGACGCCAGGGCGCGGCCACGGTCGTAGGCGGCGTCGCGGTGGACGATGATCGAAAGGGCGTCGACCGGCTCGCCGTTAACCAGGATATCCATCTTGACCAGCGGCGACTCCCAGTAGCCGGTCACGTGATAGTCGAGTGAGGCATACCCTCGGGACAGCGTTTTGAGCTTGTCGTAGAAATCGAGCACCACCTCGTTGAAGGGGAGCTCATAGGTGATGAGCACGCGGTCCGACTTCAGGTACTCCAGCTTCTTCTGGATTCCGCGCTTGTCCTGACAGAGTTGCAGGATGCCACCCACGTGCTCCGACGGTGTCAGGATCATCGCCGTGATGACGGGCTCCTCGAGCTTGGCGATCCGGCCCGCGTCGGGCAGCTTCGCCGGGCTGTCGATTTCCTGCACCTCTCCATCGGTCGTTGTCACCCGATACAGCACGCCCGGTGCCGTCGTCACCAGATCCATGTCGTATTCGCGCTCGAGACGCTCCTGCACGATCTCCATGTGGAGCAGGCCCAGAAAGCCACAGCGGAATCCAAACCCGAGCGCAGCCGATGTTTCCGGCTCGTAGAAGAACGAGGCATCGTTCAACCGCAGTTTCTCGAGCGCCTCGCGCAACTCGGTGTACTTGTGGCCTTCAACCGGATAGAGTCCCGCGAAGACCATCGGCTTCAGCTCCTTGAACCCCGGGAACGGTTCAGCGGTTGGCCTGCCGGTCTCAGTGACGGTGTCGCCGATCTTGGCGTCTGACACGCGCTTGATGTTGGCAACGATGAACCCGACTTCGCCGACGCCAAATTCGTCCACCGGCGTCGCCTTCGGCGAGAAGACGCCGAGGCCGTCGACCTCGTAGTCCTGCGCGGTCGCCATCAGCCGAATCTTCTGTTTCGTCTTGAGCGCGCCGTCGATGACGCGAACGACGATGACGACGCCGCGATAGGCGTCATACCAGGAATCGAAGATCAGCGCTTTGAGCGGTGCGTCCGGATCGCCTGTCGGCGGGTGAAACCGCACGATGATGGCCTCGAGAATCTCTCGCGTGCCCGTGCCTTCCTTGGCGCTGGCCAGGATCGCGGTCGAGGCATCGAGGCCGATGATGTCTTCGATCTGCCGTTTGCACTCGTCTGGCTGCGCGCTCGGCAGATCGATCTTGTTGATGACGGGGATCACCTCGAGGTTGTTGTCGACGGCGAGGTACGCATTGGCCAGCGTCTGCGCCTCGACGCCTTGTGAGGCGTCGACCAGCAGCAGCGCGCCCTCGCAGGCGGCGAGAGACCGCGTGACCTCGTATCCGAAATCGACGTGGCCGGGCGTGTCGATCAGGTTCAGGACGTACTGCTCGCCATTGACGGCCGTGTAGTTCAGGCGGACGGGGTGCGCCTTGATGGTAATGCCGCGCTCACGCTCGAGGTCCATGGCGTCGAGGACCTGCGCCTCCATCTCGCGGGCCTGGAGCGCGCCGGTGAGTTCGAGGAAGCGATCTGCCAGCGTCGACTTGCCATGGTCGATATGCGCGATGATCGAAAAATTCCGGATATGTCGTTGATCCATCGAGGGTTCGAACCTTGAATTGTAGCAGGCGTGCCATCAGCGGACCGGCCGTCGAAGCCGCGCCCGGCGCATGGACGTGTTGGTGTCAGGCAGTGAATCGTGAACGCCGACGCGATTCTCGTCTGTTCCTCGGACCGACTGAGGCGCGTTACCGTTCACGATTCACTGCCTGACACCGAGCAGCGTTCACGATTCACTGCCTGACACCAAGCGAGCCACGCTGTCGAACTGCCCAATTTTCGACAGCCGACACCTCGCTCCGCCATCGTTCACGTCCGTCAAGTTGCTGCAACCTCACAAGTTAGTTGGGTCGCGCGAGCGGCACATCGGTTGCCCCATGCCGTCGCGCGGACGTGGCTGGCTACGACCTGCCTCAGCCCGCAATGAATTGGAGGCATGTGATGGGCAGACCACTGGTGTTCGTTCATGGGGTGATTTCATACGCCCTGTTCGTCGTGACCTATCTGTTCGCCGTGGGCTTGATCGGCACCATGTTCGTGCCGAAGTCGCTCGACTTGGCTCCGGCGGCACCGTTCGGCACTACATCGGCGATCAATCTCGGCCTGCTAGGGCTGTTCGCGCTTATCTCTCTGCCGACGAAGCGGACTTCGCCGATCGTCCGCGCAGCATCGACCATCGGAGTTCTCGCCCTGCTCACGATCACGCCGGCACACGTCTTCGCCCAGGATCATTCACACGCCGGCATGACCGCTGACCGGCACAGCAACAACGCACTCGTCCAGGCCGTCAGGGACGCAACCGAGCGTTTCAAGGATGTCGAGGCGGCAACCGATGCTGAGTATCAACTCCTGTTCGGGTGCGTTAGCGGGCCGGATTACGGGGCGATGGGTCTGCACTATGTCAACCTGGGATTAGTCTTCGATGGTGGTGAGCTCGATGCGGCACACCCTGAGATCATCCTGTATGAGCCGTTGCCGAACGGCCGTTTGCGGATGACGGGCGCCGACTTCCTTGTCATCGCGAAGGACTGGGACGATAAGCACCCCGGAGACCCGCCGCAGCTGATGGGACAACTCTTTCATCGGTTCGAGGCACCCAATCGGTTCGGTCTTCCCGACTTCTACACGCTGCACGTCTGGGCATGGAAGGACAGCCCGACCGGGACGTTCTCGAACTGGCACTCTAACGTGTCATGCGACAGCTTCACCGCGCAGTAAAGGAGCGCGACGGCCGGACGACAGCCGCTCATCCTGTCGTCGCCGGCGTCCGGGGCGGGGCGTAGCGCTCCGCCCCGGTTAGACTCCCGCAACAAAATTCTGCAGCTGGCGATAGTCGGAGTTCTTTGCGAATGCGTCCTTCAGCCGTTCGTGCCGAAGTTCTCCACGAACGCGGTCCATCATCGCGAGCGCGCGTTCGTATGCG
>JBKPNV010000399.1:0-9169 GCA_046732795.1 Acidobacteriota bacterium | reverse complement strand
ACTTTTGATCGACCCGTCAGCAATACTCGTTCGCAACCGCCTGTACAAATGTGGACGACGAACGTTCGTTAGGGACCGGTCGATCCGGTCAACGCATCACTGACTTCGACAGCTTCGACAACTTCGGGCTTCGCTTTTCCGAACTGGAAGAGAACAGCGCGCGGGCAATCGGCCCTAGGACGGGAGCACCGTCACGGTGAACCCATCCTGATTCGGCGCGGCATATTGACGATGGCGCCGGATGCTCGAATAGGGGATCGTGACGAGCACGTCGTGACCGCCTTCGGGCTGCGGATGGATCTGCAGGGTCATCTCCGCGGTCGCCGTCGACAGCGCTCGCGCGACGTCCGCCGTGGCAAAGCCTATGATGTAGATCTCACCGCTTGCGAGCTTGTGGGTTTCGTAACACCGATAACGACGTACGGCAAAGAGTGGGGAACTGGGCAGGCCTGGTGAATACGTGAAACCGTAGACTCCGCCCGGCAATGCATTGACCCCGGAGCCTTCCTCGCTGGCTGCCACGAGCCGCACCTGATGGGTCAGCCGTAGCGCTTCCTGGTCGGCGGTGGAACGGAGCTCTGAATAAACAACTCGACTCATACGTCCTGAATCTTATACCGTTCGAACTTTTCAGTTCACCCTGATGCGTTCATGTTTCCGCCTCTGCCAAGGTCGGCTTCGGGCACGGCGGGCATTTCGCAATACCTCCGCGGACTGCAAGTACTCGATCAGGCTGGTGACTTCCCGCAGTGCCTCTTCCGCGAGCGCGTCCACGTCGAGCCGTCTGGCTTCGCTGATGTATTGCTTGTCGACAGCGTCGCGAAGATGACTCCGTGACTCCATCAACGACGAGCGGGCGAGGATGGTGAACCTGGCGAATTCCGTGGGATTGAAACGACCGAATCCCTCGGCGATCTGCGCGGGAGGTCCCGCAACGGATTCCTCGAGCTGTCCGCGGCGGTCCCAGTCCCTGGATAAGGGACCCTCGGCGCAGAGTCGGTAGACCGCCTGCTTATAGGTGTTGCACGTCTGCCACGCCGGTAGTTGAGTGAACCGTCTGACGGGTTGTGCCATGCCTCTTCCAGGAGCACGGGACGTACCGTCGTGATTCAGGCAGATTTCGCGGGCGGGCCGATGAATGTACGCAAATCCTGCGACATTAATCGGGCACGAAGAACGCAAGACGGGCGAACCAGTCCGGTGCGGTCTCGCCGAAACTACAGGCTCACACCGATTGGACAGCTCACCCCGGTACCGCCGAGCCCGCAGTACCCGTCCGGATTCTTGTGGAGATACTGCTGATGGTAGTCCTCGGCGTAGTAGAACGGAGGGGCATCGGCGATCTCTGTGGTGATGCGACCGTAGCCGGCCTGAGTCAATTCGTCCTGGAATGCCGCGCGTGACGCCTCGGCGGCGGCTCGCTGCGCGGGCGAATAGCAATAGATGGTCGACCGATACTGCGTGCCGACGTCGTTGCCCTGCCGCATCCCCTGCGTGGGATCGTGGTTTTCCCAGAACACCTTCAACATCGCATCGTAGCTGGTGACCTTGGGATCGAAGACCACGAGAACGACTTCGGCGTGGCCGGTCATCCCGGAGCACACTTCCTTGTAGCTGGGATTGGGAGTATAGCCTCCGGCATATCCGACTGCTGTCGTGTAGACGCCGGCAGCCTGCCAGAACTTGCGTTCGGCGCCCCAGAAGCATCCCATTCCGAATACCGCCTGCTCGAGTCCTTGAGGAAACGGCGGTGTCAGGCGTGCGCCATTCACGGCGTGCCTATCGGCGACCGGCAACGGCGTGTTACGGCCGGGGAGCGCCTGATCGGGTCGCGGCAATCGAAGGTTCATGATTCCTTTAAGATGCCGCAAGTGAGCGACGAGATTCAAATCGCGGATCCGCGGCGCCGACCTCAGCCGGAGGAGGGCCCGCTGACCGTCGTCTATGAAGACGACTGGATGCTGGTCGTGAACAAACCGCCGGGCGTGGTCGTCCATCCCACTTACCGGAACACCTCCGGCACGCTCCTCAACGCCGTACTGTGGCGCGTGCGCGACCGGGCAGGCATGCAACCCGGCATCCTCACGCGTCTCGACAAGGACACGTCGGGCCTGGTCGTGATCGCCCTCGCGCCGGAGGTCCATGCCGTCATGCAGAAGGACGCGGCTGCCGGTCGCACATGCAAGCAGTACCTGGCAGTCGTGAGCGGGTCGCCCGAACCGGCGCATGGTCAGATCGCGTTGGCGCTCGCGCGCGATCCCGCCGATCGCCGGCGCGTCATCGTCACCTCCGACGGCGCAGCGTGCATCACGCGGTACGAGGTCGTATCGACGGACGGAGCACGTTCGACCGTCCGCTGCGAACTGGTCACCGGACGCACGCATCAGATCCGCGTCCACCTCGCCGCGCGCGGATGGCCGATTGTGGGCGATCGAGTCTATGGCGGACCCGATGCGCGAACTCCGCGCCAGGCCCTTCACGCATGGCGCGTCACGTTGCCACATCCGGGCACACGCGAGCCGCTGGAATTCGAAGCACCGGTACCTGACGATATGCGTGTGTTGGCGGGTCTATAAATACGGTGCGACGGCGCGAGGGTGCGGGAGTGCGAGGGTGCGAGAACGCGTGCCGCCGTGCCGTGAGCTGCACCTGTCCTTCCTCGACTACGGGGATGCCGTACTTCATGTCGTCGTAGCCGTAACTGCCGCCGACGTACGACTTCGCGCCCGTCCTCGACAGACCGGCGTTGCCGAATCCGCTAGGCGACTGCGAATTCACCACCTCGCCTTCCGGTCTGTCGTGACTCGTCCGTCTCTGCGCGCCCCTCCCGCCTCTGACGAACGGATCGCGTCCAGTGACAGAGAACGCAATGGATGGGCTGGTTGCCGGACGTCTGCGGGCGACTGAGACCGTGCCCCGACGGGTCATGCGGCAGCGCCTGCGCGCATTCAGCGTCCTCACAGTCGTCCTGGTGGGGGCTGCCGACGAAATGGTGAGTGTGACGAGCGAGACGAGCGCGGTGCTCGCAATCGACCGAGACCACTCGCGGAACCACGACAGCATGGAATTTCAGCGTAGCGGCGGGTGCTTGGTGTCAAGAAAGGCGGAAGGGTTCGCTAGAATGAGGACTTTCGACATGTCTCTCTCGCGTCGAGCGTTCCTCCACAGAACCGCGGCTGCCGCCGCCGCGTGGCCGCTGACAGTGCGCGCGTGGCAGGATCCCGGCAAGGCGCCCACGGGCCTTTTCCGTCACGGTGTTGCCAGCGGGGATCCGGTTTCGGATCGAGTGATTCTGTGGACGCGAGTGACTCCGCCGGCCGGTCACGCCGACGGTCGGCCGCTGGACGTCCGATGGCAGGTCGCATCGGACGAGCGACTGCAGAACGTCGTCGCCCGCGGCACCGCGCAGGCGGCAGTCGAACGCGACTTCACCGTGAAGGTCGATGCCAGCACTCTCAAACCGGGCGCGACGTATTACTACGCCTTCGAAAGCGGTGGCGAGCGATCCCCCGTCGGACGTACCAAGACACTTCCCGATCGCGGAACGCAACGAGTGCGATTGGGACAGGTGAGCTGCTCCAACTACCCGACGGGGTACTTCAACGTCTATCGTTGCCTCGCAAACCGCTCGGACCTCGATGCCATCGTTCACCTCGGCGACTACATTTACGAGTTCGCCAGCGACCGCTACAACGACCCGTCGATCAGCCGGGCGGTGCAGCCGGCGACGGAAATCGTCACATTACAGGATTACCGTAGCCGTTACGCCTTTTACCGCACCGACGTCGACCTGCAGGAAGTGCATCGCCAGCATCCCTTCATCGTGGTGTGGGACGACCATGAGTTGGCCAATGATGCGTGGTCGGGTGGCGCCGCCAACCACAACCCGGACCAGGGAGACTGGAAGGTCCGACAGCGAGCGGCGTATCGCGCGTATCTCGAATGGTTGCCGATTCGTGAAGCAGTCGGCAACGACATCCATCTGTATCGGCGCTTTGCGTTCGGAGGGCTCGCCGATCTGATCATGCTCGACACCCGCGGCCTGAGGGACCAGCAGGCGGAGGCCAACGACAAGGCGGCGATCGCCGATCGGCGCCGAACGCTGCTCGGCGCGGCGCAAGAGAAGTGGCTGTCCGACACGCTGCGTGCCTCACAGGCGGCGGCGACGGGCTGGCGCATCCTCGGTCAACAGATCCTGTTCTCGCAACTCACGATGCCCGGCATGATGGTGCTGCGGCCTGATCTATGGGACGGCTATCCAGCCGCGCGCGACCGCGTCTTCGCCATGATCGAGAACGGTGGCATTACCGACGTGGCGATACTCACTGGAGACATCCACAGCTCGTGGGCGCTGGATGTCCCGCGCAATCCATGGTCCGCTTACGATCCGAAGAGCGGGAGCGGTTCAAAGGCGGTCGAGATTGTCACCCCGGCCGTCAGCTCGCCTCCGATGTTCTCCACACCGTCGCAACGCGACGTCGCAGCAATGCTGCGGCCGCTTGCGCAACACTTGAAATACCTCGAGGGCGACAGTCGCGGCTACGTCCTCCTCGACGTCACACTGAAAACGCTGGTGGCGGATTGGTACTTCGTGCCGACCGTGACCGAGCGTACGGAGCGGGAGTCTCGCGCGGCGCGCTTCGTTTGCGAACGCGGGTCGTCGCACCTGGTTTCAGCTTGAGGTAGGTATCTAAAACCTCGCCGCCACCTGCTGCCAGGCATCGGCAGCCATGCGAACCGCCGACGCGAGCAGCAGAATGGCGCTGGCAATGACCACGGCGTCGACGGCACCTCTCACGCGCGGCAGGTGAAGCCACCGTTGCATCATCACGACCAGCGGGATCGCGCCGAGCGCCGGCGTGACCATCGCGAGCCACGCCGCAATCGCCCCCGACCACCCGGCCGCCATATATCCCACGCTCACCACGTAGGCGCCGATGGGTCCGGGGGTCGATCGCCCGACGAGAACGGCCTGGTTCAACTGCTCGAGTGAAATCGCGTGTCGCGTCTCGACAAAATCCTGCTGAATCTGCGGCAACGAGCCCATGCCGGCAAACGAGGTGGCGACCGCCTTCAACAGCAGCAGGTAAACGACGACGGGGCTCATTCCACGTCCCACGCGTGCGGCGATCCGGCGATCGCTGCGCCAAGCGCCGCCGACAGGAGCAGGATGCGCACGGGCGTAACATCGGCCAGGAGCATCGCACCTGACGCGAACGCGATGATCATCGTGCGAACCAGCGCGGACCGTTGCACATAAGGACGCAGCAATGACACGCCGCTCGAAAAGACGAGGAGCGTCGCGGCCAGCACGGCAACAGCAAGAATCACGCGCACGCCAGGATAGCGATCGATGCGTACGATCGCTGCCGTCAGGGCGCAGATGATCAACGACGCCGGCAAAGACGAGGCGACAAGTGCCGCCAACGCGCCGCGCCAGCCATGCAGTGACCACCCGAGCCCGACGCAATACGCCAGGATGTTCGTGCCCGGAGTCAGTCGCGATACAGCGACGAGACTCGCGTTGCCTCTCTGATCGAGAAGTCCATTCGCTGTGAAGGTGCGGCGTAGAAGCTCCATCGAAGCCAGGCCGCCACCGAACGTGCGGTTCACATCACGTGCGACGATCCATGTGAACCGAGAGAGCGATATTTGTGGACGAGTTTGCAGGTCAAAAGTCACTTCGCATTGATAGTGGCCAGGTACTTCTCGACGAGCGCCTGATTAGACCCTCGATACGCCGCTGCATACTTGCGGAGTTTCGTCCGGTCGATATTCGACAGCGGCTGTCCGCCTCGCGCGACCTCGTACTGCGCGACGATGGCCGCAAACAGCATGTCCTGATCGGCAGGATGATTCGTCAGGAAATTGTCGAGGATCGGGACCGCTTCCGCATGACGGCCGGTCATGGCATAGGCCATCCCGAGACGACGAGCGATTTCGTCCTGCGACGGGTCGCGTTCATAGGCCGGCTTGAGGATGTCGACCGCGGACTGGGCCTGTCCGGTTCGCAGACGGGCATCCGCCACCATCATGTAGAACGCGGGCGGGCGAGGTTCGTTGCCGATCGCGAGCTGCCACACACCGGCGGCATCCTGATCGCGCCCGGCGGCCGCGAACAACGCTCCGAGATAGAACGCGGCTGGAAAGAACTCCCGCCGGGGACCGGCCGCGATCTGAAGTTGAGTGGCCGCCTGATCGAGCTGACCCTTCGTGAAGAGGTCAACGCCTCGCAAAAACGCTGCGACGGCTTGATCGCCCGCGCTGAACGCTTCGAGCGCCGCGGGCCCATAGCGTCCCGCGCGAGCCTCGGTGAGCGAGTCTTTGAGCGACGGCGAACGCTTCTCCACGATGTCCAGCATCGACCCGACCACGTCCGGCGCGAGCACCACGGCTTTGTCGAACTTCGGCAACGACGACGCAAACAGGACGGTGGCGGCTACTGAGGCAACGCTGCCGGCGGGCGCCGCAGCCCCTTCGTGCTCGAAGACGAACGGACGCGAGAGCACGCCCACGGCTTTCCCGTCACGGGCAATCTTCGCGCGCGCCACGTAGCGCCCGGGCGGAAGCTTCTTCGCGTCCATGACCCCGGCTGCCACTCGCCATGTCGGCTGCCGGCCCGGCGCCATCGTCACCGGCGCCGACATCAACGCCGGCGAATCGGCGTTATCAGCCACTTCGAAGGTGACAGTCGTGCCGGTCCACGTCTGGTCGCTGTTGGAGTACATCTCCAGGTACGCGGCGACACCTTCGGTCAGCACGTACGGCTCGACTTGTACCGTGAGCGTTTGCCCCTGGGTTGGCATTGGACCGACGATCAGATCGCCGAACGCGAGCTGTTCGCCTGCCATCTTCCATGCGCTCACGTCGCGCACGATGCTTCCGCGGCGCCCGTCCGTGTCGACGACCGCGAGGCGCAGCGAGTAGATACCGGGGTCCACCGCGGCGCTGTGCACGAACGTCAGTGGCTCGTTGGGACTACCTGCGCCGGGCGTCAAAGTCACCTGATCGCCGAACGAGGCGGCAATTTTGTTCTGATCGTCGATGAGGATGTATCCAAGCGTGAAGTTGCCGGGCTTGGCGCCGGCTTCGCCGATCTGCGCCGCAACCATGAGTCGAACCTTCTCGGTCCCTGCATCCTGTTGAGCGAATGTGGACACGCGAAGCGGCAGACCGGAGATCGCGAACGGCGACCCGAGCGCATCCCGCAGACTGTCCTGGGGCGAGCGGCGCCTGGCGTTTGAGGGCGAGAGCACGAACGCCTGCCGCGACCGGATGGTGACATCGTTGCGACGTACCTCAACGTCGATCCGGTGACGATCGCCCACGCTGTCGCTCGGACGCTGCTCGACGCCGAGCAGGTAGTAAGCCGAGATTTCAGACGCGAGCCGCTCGAAGATGGGCTCGCCGGTACCAGCGATGTGATACAAGGTTCCGCGCGACATCGACGCAATCGCCTCGAGACCCTGCATCAGAATGCGACGATCTTCCGCTTCCGTGGGTGGCTGCTCGGCGATCGTCACGTCACCCCGTCGAAGGTCCACCGAAAGCACGTTTATCGCCGTGCGAGCCGCTCCGGCGAGTCGCACCAGGTGGCGCAGATCGTTGGTCTCCGAGATCGCGAGACCTTCCGAGATCAGGATCAGTGACTTCGGGCCATCGACGAAGGTGAGCTGCTCGAGCAGCTGCTGGAGGCCGCGAAGCGAGATGTCCGCATCCTCCCGCGAATTTCGCGCGATTTGCGACGACTCGGAGATGATGTCTCGCTCGCACTGCGCCAGCTGTCGCGGATCCGACGAGCGGCATTCACGGGTGAGCACCTCGGCGAGCACGATCTGATCGCGACGCTCTTCGATTGCAATCGCTTCCGATACGCCAATGTTGTAGTTGCCCGGCCGCGCACGCGGCTGCTGCCCGACCAGTCCCTGCATCGCGCGTTTGAGACGCAGCTTATCGTTCGTGAAGTTCACGCGCGGCCCCGGCTCGGGATAGGCGACGAAGGCGATCTGATCGAGGGGGCTCAGCATGTCGAGAAAGCGGCCGGCAGCGTCGAGAACGGGGCGCAGCGATCCCGGCCGGATGTTGACCTGGTCGACGGCGATGAGGATCTGTCTCCCGTTCGGCGGCGTCAGGTTGCTCGTGTAGAAGCTTTCTGTCTTGTCAGCAACCTGTTTGCGCGCCGCCTCGACGTCGACCTTGATCAGTTCAGCAGACACCACTCGCCGAACCTCGCCATCGATTTTGACGGAGAACTCCGGCGCCCGCAGATCTTCCACCGGTCGCCCACGCCGGTCGACAACGGAGACATCCACGGCGACGAGATCGACGCCGGTGCGGAATGTCGGCCCCTGGATAGGTTCTTCTGGTTTCTGGGTCTCAGCGGGTTTCTGTTGCTGTTCCTGCGCGTAGACAGCGGCCAGACCGAGTAGAAGGCATGTCCCGACGGAGAGCCATAACCTCATCGTCGTCCTCCCGGAAGTGAGGATGGTATCTCACCCCGTGGAGCTTCGCACCCCCGCACTTGTGCCCTTCGAACCGCTAGATTCCGTAGAGATCAGGATCCCATTTCAGCCCGAGCTCCGAGGGCGGCGCCATGTAGCCGGCGAGCGCCGAAGCGGCCACGATGGCCGGGCTGGCGAGGTAACCTTCGCCGCCGACGCCCATGCGATTCTGCCAGTTGCGATTGAACGTCGTGATCGCGCGCTCACCCGGCTGGAGCGCATCTGGCCCTTGACCGAAGCACGGACCGCACCACGATTGTCGGATCTCGCCGCCCGCCTGACGGAATACCGCCGCAATAGAGGCGCCGCCGAGTCGAGCGTCGGGTCGCTCAATCAATCGAGCGACACCACCTGATCCCGGGAACACGACGAGCGGCCGCTCCGCTGTAACGACCCCGTGGCGCCGCGCGTGATACAGCACGAGCGCCGCCTGCAACAGATCTTCATAACTGCCGTTGGTGCACGATCCGATCAGGGCCTTGTCGAATCGAATGCGTTCAGCAGCCACCTCGTCGGCGGGAAACGCATTGCCGGGACTGAAGGGCTTGGCGATCATCGGCGCGACCGCATCGAGCGAGAGCTCTTCATCGATCTCGTAGCGCGCGTCTTCACCGGGGATCACTTGCGGATACGGCCAGTCAACGATGCCCTTGGCCGCGTACCACACC
>JBKPNV010000398.1:0-4609 GCA_046732795.1 Acidobacteriota bacterium | reverse complement strand
CGAGCGCGCCCTCGTCATAGACTTTCGCCCGGATCGCCGCGTGCGGGCACACCAGCGCGCACTGGTTGCACTGAATGCAGATCTTCGAGTCCCACACCGGGATCTCGAACGCGATGTTCCGCTTCTCCCACTTCGCGGTGGCGACCGGCCATGTGCCATCGACTGGAAACGCGCTGACCGGCAGCAGGTCGCCTTTTCCCGCCAGCATCACGGCAGTGACCTTCTGCACGAAATCGGGCGCCTGCGCCGAGACCAGCGGCGGCCGGCTGTACCGCGCGCTCACCGCGGCCGGGACGGCGACCTCGTGCAGGTAGGCGAGAGCCTGATCGACGACCTCGCAGTTCCGCCGCACCACCTCCGGACCGCGTTTGCCGTAGGTCTTCTCGATCGACTTCTTGATCTGCGCAATCGCCTGATCGCGCGGCAACAGCCCGGAGATCGCGAAGAAACACGTCTGCATGATCGTGTTGATGCGCGTCCCCATGCCCGCTCGCTTCGCCAGGTCGTAGGCGTCGATCGCGTAGAAGCGGATCCTCTTCTCGATGATCTGCTGCTGTAGCTCCCGCGGCAGGTGATCCCAGACCTCGCCGGCAGCGAACGGCGCGTTCAGCAGAAACGCGGCGCCCGGCGCGGCATGTTCGAGCACGTCGATCTTGTCGACGAACTCGAACTGATGGCAGGCTACGAAGCCGGCACGATCGACGAGATACGCGGACCGGATAGGCTTTTTACTCGTCCGCAGGTGGGAGACCGTGATCGCGCCTGATTTCTTCGAGTCGTAAACGAAGTATCCCTGCGCGCACAGCTCGGTTTCCTGGCCAACGATCTTGATCGAATTCTTGTTGGCGCCCACAGTGCCATCGGCGCCAAGGCCATAGAACACCGCCGTCGATACGCCGGCAGACTCGGTCCGGAACGACGGATCCCACGCGAGCGACGTGTGCGTCACGTCGTCGACAATGCCGACGGTGAAGTGGCGCTTCGGAGCGTCCTTGGCCATCTCGTCGAAGACAGACTTGACCATTGCCGGGGTGAACTCTTTCGATGACAAGCCGTACCGGCCAGCGATGACGCGCGGCGGAGCCGCAAACGGCATGCGGCCCTCGGCCTGCGCTTCGGCGAGCGCGGCCGTGACATCCAGGTAAAGCGGGTCGCCGATGGCGCCCGGTTCCTTGGTGCGATCGAGCACAGCGAGATTGCGGACCGACGGCGGGAGCGCGGCGAGAAACGCGGCGCTCACAAACGGTCGGTACAGTCGCACCTTCAGGACACCGACCTTCTCGCCCTGCGCGGTCATATGCTCCACCGTCTCGTGAACGGTGTCGGCACCTGATCCCATGATCACGATGACCCGTTCAGCGGCGGCGTCGCCGACGTACTCGAACAGGCTGTAGCGACGGCCAGTGAGCTCGGCCAACCGCTGCATGGTGCGCTCCACGACGGCCGGGCACTCGTCGTAGAACCCATTGGCGGCTTCCCGCGCCTGGAAGAAGACGTCGGGATTCTGCGCGGTGCCGCGAATCACTGGACGATCGGGCGTCAGTCCACGCCGCCGGTGCGCGTGGACCAACGGCTCCGGGATCAGCGCACGCAGGTCCTCGTCCGTGAGCTCTTCCATCTTCGCGACTTCGTGCGACGTCCTGAAGCCATCGAAGAAATGCATGAACGGAATGCGCGATTCCAGCGTCGACGCGTGCGCGACGGCGGCCATGTCGTG
Source organism: Acidobacteriota bacterium (assembly GCA_046732795.1). Classification (GTDB taxonomy): domain Bacteria; phylum Acidobacteriota; class Vicinamibacteria; order Vicinamibacterales; family UBA2999; genus Gp6-AA40. Next base: position 2,892 of record JBKPNV010000398.1, on the reverse strand, counting down.
TGCCTCCTGCACCGAGTTCGAGCACAGAAGCGCGAACCCGGTCTGGCGACAGGCCATGACATCGGAATGATCGCCAAAGATCGACAAGGCATGTGTGGCAAGCGCCCGTGCGGCCACGTGCATCGTAAAGGGCGTGAGCTCGCCCGCGATCTTGTACATGTTGGGGATCATCAACAGAAGCCCCTGCGACGCCGTGAACGTCGTCGCCAGTGAGCCGGCCTGCAGCGCCCCATGGACGGCTCCAGCGGCTCCGGCTTCTGACTGCATTTCAGCCACCTCTGGGACGGCGCCCCACAGGTTCGGCATTCGGCGGCTCGACCACTCGTCGCAGAGCTCGGCCATCGGGCTGCTCGGCGTGATCGGGTAGATGGCGATCGTCTCGCTCGCCCGGTAGGCGACCGACGCGGCCGCCTCGTTTCCATCGACGGTTATGCGGCGCTTGGTCACCATATCGGTCAGTGGAGATGATTTACTGTGTGGCTTCTAACTGCTTGTGGCAGAACTCGCATTCGGCGCTGATGGTGGATCCGTCACCCGCCATGTGCGAGTCATCGTGACAGCGGAAACAGCCGGTCGCGATCGTGTGCCCCTTCAGATCGGGATACGAGCCGAACGAGACCATCATGGTGGGAAACACATTGCGACGGTATACGTCCTGAACCCCCGCGACGCTCCGCGCCACGGCCTGCTGATCCGCGGAACTGCCTTGCGACGCATAGAAATCGCGCAGCCCGCTTTCGATGGCACGCATGGCCTCGTTCTCGCTCGGATACGATGCCTTGACGAGTCGAACGCCTTCGCGCCGCACGAATGGCAGATCGCGACTCACGAACTTCGCGGCGATCGCTTCGTCGATTCCCTGTTCGGGGCTGGAAGCGAACGGATGCCCGATTCGATTGTGACAATCCCGGCAATCCATCGTGTGCCGAGTGCCGCCACCGATCGTCTGATCGGTTGTGTCCGGTGACTTGAACTCCTTCGTCTGCCCATTCGCATACGTCACTCTCACGTACGGAATCGTCTCCCCCGCCGCGTCGGTCGCCACGTATTCGACACGAACGGCGGGATCGGCGTGCCAGTGAATGGATCGTGACGAGGCCGACGACGCACCCATGTGCATCTGCAGGATCGTCGCCGTTTCGGAATTCTTCTCGTCGTCTCCGTAGGTGCGAAGCACGCGGACGCGATCAGCAGAGGCGACATGCCCGGGCCGATGACAGTTGGCACACGTCTGATCCACCGGCGGCAGGTTCTCCGCAGGTGGAATCGGCTTGGGAACCGAGTTCGTCATGACGTGCACGAGCTGGCGGACGCCGGCCAGCTTGGCGTGAACGAATCCGCTGGCACCTTCGCCGACATGACAATGCACGCACGCGACGTGTGCGTGCGACGCCCCCTCCCAGGCCATGAACTGCGGCTGCATCGGCGTATGACACACCTGACCGCAGAAGGTCGGCGACTCCATCCAGTGCAGGCTGCCGTATCCGGCCAGCAGCACGATGACCACGTTGACCGCCGTGAGCGCCGTGATGGCGAGTGCCGTGCGCCGAACGCCGGCTTGGCGGAAGTCCAGTACCGGCCAGTCCGATGCGGCAGCCGGATCACGTTCGATCTTGCGAGCCTGCAGCCACATTCCGGCCGGGATGAGCAGCAGCCCGATGACGAATAGCGCCGGAAGGGCGATGAAGACGACGAGGCCCGCGTACGGGTTTTCGAAGAGTCCCGCCAGCACCGCGACGGCCAGCGCGATGAAGGCCACCGCCGAGGCCGTCGTGATCAGCGCGCCAAGGATGGCGAGCGGATGTCGTGCCAGGGCTTCGCGTCGTGTCACCGGGATCCCTACTTCAGGGTCTGCATGTACGCGACGAGCGCATCGATATCGGCGGCCGGAAGCTTGGCGTATCGATCGGGCATCGGCGGCTTGCCCGTCGCCTTCGTCTTCGTGGCCATCGCCTTGGGCATCGTGATCCAGGATCGGATTTCATCGGCACTGAGCTTCTTGCCAACGCCATCAAGGGTGTTCGCCTTGTAGCCCTTGCCCGCAATGTTGTGACACCCCTGGCACTTCTGCGCCGCGTAGACTTCTTGTCCACGCTTCGCGTCCTGCCCTGCCGCGGCTGGTGACGGCGCCAGGACGACGCCGAGCGCCACGGCTGCCACTGGAAGAATCCTACTAGCCATGAACGTGATCCGCATGGAGCCTCCAAAGACGTGAACGGAGCTTACCTCGCTACCAGTAATATCTCGCACCCACCACGAATGAGTTTGCGGTGTACGGCCGGTAGACGTACCCGAGAACGAGTGAGCTCGGCTGAACGATACTGTCGACGACCGTCTGATCGAATGCGAAGTCGTACACGCGGAAGGGCTCGTAAAGATACGAGAAAGTCGCTGCCCATTGATTCGTCAGCCGATGCCGCACGTCGACGTGCAGTTGCTGCAGCTTGTTGTAGACGTTTGGAAGCTGATTCGGCGGCGTGATTGGACTGCCGGGCGGAATCGCATAGAAGTAGCTTCCTTCCGCATAGCTGAAATCGTAGGAGACCCGCGCTTCGGTGTTCTTGCGAAACCTCGGAGGCGTCGCATAGATCGAGAAGTAGTTCACGGTCTCCCTGGAATCGGCGGTCCAGTTCCTCAGCGGGTCCGTCTCTTGTCCCGGGCTTGCGTTGCGCGACTGCTGGAAGCCCGAGTAGCGCTCGTAGTTGTACGAGGCGCCGGCGCCCCAGCCGTCGGGCCGGCGAAGATCGGCGCCCAGCGAGAACACGCGAAACGTCGATTCCTGCAGGCCGAAGTAGCTGTCGTCGTAGTCGTCCTTGCCAACTCCACCCGACACGCTGAACGTCCACAGATCGTTCGGCACGATATCGACCTGGCCGTTGAATTTATTCCTAG
>JBKPNV010000397.1:0-3198 GCA_046732795.1 Acidobacteriota bacterium | reverse complement strand
TTCCCGCCGTCGGTCGACACCTCCACCAATTTGATCGCGCCGCCACCAGACCAGGCCAGCCCGCTGATCTCGTAGAAGCCCTTGCCGGGCAGCCGCTGTTCGCCGGACGGGAACGTAATGACTGACTTGGGCCCGATCTGGTATCCGAGTGCCGCCTCGTCACGATCCTGATCGAGGTGGCCGAAGTCGTTGTAGTTGATGTAGTAGCGATCGACGACCTTGATTCGCCGCAGATACTTCGTGTGGAAAATCCCCTCGAACCCGGGCACCATCAGCCGCAGCGGAAATCCGTTCTGCGGACGCACGGCCTCGCCGTTCATGCCGTAGGCGACGAGGCAGTCATCCATCGCCTTGGCGATCGGCATGCTCGACGCGCCCTTCACTTCCTCGGCGCCTTCGGCGACGAACCACTTCGCGCTGTCTTTCACGCCGCATTCCTTGAGCAGCGTCGACAGGAGCACACCAGTCCATTCGGCGCAGCTCACCATCCCGTGCGTTTGCTGGACGTTCTTCCCGCTCCGCGACGACCGGTTACCCGCGCATTCGATGAAATGAAGACGGGTGACTGACGGAAGACGCTTCAAGTCCTCCATGGTGAAGGTGAGCGGACGATCGACAAGGCCGTGGATCATCAGACGATGCTCTTTGGGATCGATGTCCGGCATGAACGCGCCGCGGGTTGTGGCCACGTAGTGGAGTGAGGACGGCGTAATCACGCCCACCGAATCCTGGAGCGGCGACGCGATATGAAACGTCAGCCCGAATTGATCGGGAGAAGGCCTGCCGCCCACGGGATGGGCGATGCGTACCGAGGTGACGTACTTCGAGCGGTCGCCGTAGGCGACCAAATTCGACTCTTTGTCACCCTTGATCATGGGCCACGACGGTGGCGCATGGTGGGATTCCGCAGCCTGCTGACCGGCGAGAGATGGCGCTGCCGCTCCCAACGTCAGACCGCCGGCTAACGCGGCGCCACTCTTGAGAAATTCCCGTCGAACAGATCGTTTCGAACCCATCGGTTTCTCCTTCGCAAATGAGCCTGCAAGGAATCGGTTCTTCACCCGTTACTGTGGTGTCTTGTGCTCTATCAGCTCGATCGCGTTACCGGCGTTGTCGCTGATGAAGGCGAATGCCGTGCCCGGATTGTCGCGCATCTCGAACGCCATCTTCACGCCTTTCGCCTTCAGCTCGGCAAGGACGCCAGGAAGGTTCTTTACCTCGAAGCCAAAGTGCTTGACCCCGTGCGTGCGGAAGTCTTCTGAAGGATTCCTCCGCGACTCCGGCAGTGGTGCCGCGTTCGGCAGCTGAAACAATTCGATGGTGATGTTGCCGCGCCGGATCGCAGCGGTCTGCTGGCCGGTTGGCGGCCCCCCGCGCCGGACTTCCTCGAAGCCGAGCATCTTGTCGTACCACGCGACCGATTCGGCGATATTCGGCACGCTCAGCGCGACATGATCCCATGCCACCTCGAATCCAACACTGTCGCCGATATGCGCCTCCGCCCTCTGCTTGGCCAGCTCCTTCTCGAACGCCTGTTCCCGTTCGGCGACGTACGCTTTGTAGCCCTCGGGATCGACGAACACGTTCGGGCCACTGGCACTCATTTTCGGCAGCTTCTCCCTCAGGTTGAAGTACGCCCCGTGTGCGCCGAGGAAGAGATCGACCGGCAGTGTCTTGAGGAGCGCAAACGTCTTCACGTAGTCGCCGGCGATCTGCGGGTAGTTCTTGTTGTTGACGAGGATGTAGCCGGCGTTGACATTCGGGCTGCCGATGATGACGGCGTTGAGCGTCCGGCCGCCGTCAGATACCTGCATCGTCCATGTCGTGCAGCCCGGCGTGTGGCCGGGTGTGAGGCGTGCGGTCAGTTTCGCGTCGCCCAGTTCGACCGTGTCACGATCGTGCAGCACGCGGTCGACCTTCGCGCCCGGCCGTCCGGCCGCAGTGCTTTCCACAGCGGCAACGTCGGCGTCCATGACCATGAGTTGCGCGCCTGTCTGAGACTTGATGAGGCCGACACCTTCATCGTGATCGCCATGGGCGTGGCTGATGAGGATGATCTTCGTGTCCGCGTACTTGAACCCGAGCCCCTCGATGCTCTTTCGCATCGCGGGCACATCCTCCTTGAAGTTCCCGTTGATGAGGATGTTGCCCTGCGGAGTGGCGATGAGATACGCCGCGAGGTCCGCCGTTCCGACATAGTAAAGGTTGCCGGCGATCTTGAAGCCGGGAATGGCGCGGTGCCAGTCGGGGTTCGCTTGCGCGCGTGCGGCGGCGGGAAGAACGGCGCCGAGCGAAAGTAGCAACGCCGCGACCCTGAACCCAGCTCGCATAGGAACCTCCTGTCTCTGCCGGCCGGCATTATAATGCGCGCCCCTCCAGGTGACGATGACCGAGCAGCCCGGCTTGGAACCGATGGAATACTTGCTCATCTGGCGCCTGACGGTTGCGACAGATCTGTGCGCGAGGAGGATCCCATGATGAAGAAGGCGCTTTTGCTGATGGCTTCGGCCATGCTGGCAACGATGACGATGACCGCCATCGCCCAGCAGGCGGTACCTCCCGTGAATGCAGACGTGCCGGAAATGCCCAAGCAGACGACACGGACCGGCAAGCGCGTGAACCGCATCATCGACATGTGGCTCAAGGGGCAGCCTGTCTACTATTCGCAGATTAGCGGCGGCGGCTACGAGCAGGGCAAGCAGATGGCGGCGACCAAGGCCGACTACATCACGTATGAAATGGAACATGGCCCGCTCGACTTCAAAGAACTGCGCGAATTCATGCGCGGGCTCCTCGAGGCTGGGCCGACCCGCACCGGCCACAAGACTCCCGCGGTGATCGTCACCTTACCGATTCCCGGCACGACCGATGCCTTGCGCGCCAATGCCTGGATGATCCAGCAGGCCCTGGCCGCCGGCGTACACGGCATCCTTCTGTGTAACGCCGAGAGTCCCGAGGCCGCCCGCTTGATGATCGAAGCTGCCCGATATCCGTTCGCCCCGCGAGTTGACGGGTTGGCCCAGGGCACCCGGGGCAACGGCTCACAGGCGTACGCCTCTCGCATGTGGGGCGTGACGGCCGAGGAATACATGCGCATCGCTGAACCGTGGCCGCTGAACCCTGACGGCGAGTTACTGTTCGGTCTCAAAATCGAGAACCCCCGGGCTGACGCGAATGTCGAGACGTCGGTCCGCGTAC
>JBKPNV010000396.1:0-4984 GCA_046732795.1 Acidobacteriota bacterium | reverse complement strand
GCTCGCGGCCGCCATCGTCGAACAGTTCAAGGGCTACGACATCAACGATCCTCAGTCGCAACCTTCGAGCGATGCGCGCACGATCAAGGCACTGGCCATTGCGCTCGGGGCACTGGCACTCGTCACTGGCGCGGCCATCTTCTATGTCTGGCGCAAACGATCGTGGCACGTGCTCGACGTCGTCGTGTCGGTCGTTGCGATTGGACTGGTGAACCTCGCTGGGTGGCTTGCGCTCGGCACGGGCACTGACCAGGAGCAGCTGCGAGCGAACGTGTTCGCGAAGGCCGTGGCGGTCTTGCGCGAGACGGAGGAGCTCAATGAGAGCGTGAAAACCCTGATGCTCGTCGCGCGTGGTAGTGTGCTGCAGCCACGGGACAGCGCCGAGAAGCTCATCGCCGATTATGGCGAGTACATGAACTCCGTGAACGGTCTCACGGTGCTGGTTCGAACCTGGGATCGTGCGGTGCTGACAGGGGTGCTGGACACAGGTCTCGTCTCCTCCGAACGCATTCAGTCACACGACGATCTCCTGAATGCCGTTCGATCACGGATGCTGGCGCTGTACCGCCATTACGCGCAACTCGATCGACGTATCAGCGATCTGAGTTGCCGCTCCGAGTGGTTCCCGCGAGAAGGAAATCGTACTCGCGAGGACGAGCTTGTCGCGTTGCCACCTGTGCAGTGACACTGTCAACTCCTAACTGCCCACCTACGACTCGCAAAGTCGCGCGCTGACGGTTTGGGAGTTGGGAGCTGGACGTCCGGCGGTTCGGAGTTGACGATCCGCTATGATCGAATTGGTTTCCTCAGGCTTCCCTCCAATGACCGGGTTTCATCCTCTCGTTTCACGCTGGTTCTACGAGGCGATCGGCCAACCGACGGCGGCGCAGCGCCGCGGGTGGCAGGCCATTCGCTCGGGCCGGCACACGTTGATTGCGGCGCCCACTGGTTCAGGCAAGACGCTCGCGGCTTTTCTGACGGCGATCGACGACCTCGTTCGCGAGGGCACGGAGTCGCCGTTGGCGGACGCCGTACGCGTCGTTTACGTATCTCCGCTCAAGGCGTTGAGCGCCGATATCCACAAGAACCTCGCTGAGCCGCGGCGCGCGTTGCGGCATCTGGCGGAAACCTCGGGTCTGCAGATTCCACGCATCACGGCCGCCGTGAGGACGGGCGACACGACCTCGACCGAGCGGGCGGCGATGCTTCGAACGCCGCCGCACATCGTGGTGACGACTCCGGAATCTCTCTATCTGCTACTCACCGCGGAGCGCAGCCGCCAGATGCTGCGGACGGTGCGGACCGTCATCGTCGACGAGATCCACGCCGTGATCGGCACCCGGCGTGGAGCGCACCTGGCGGTGACGCTGGAGCGCCTCGAGGCTCTGTGCCGGGAAGACGACGCGGGCCGAGGCCGGCAGCTTCAGCGAATCGGCTTGTCAGCGACACAGAAACCGATCGACGAGGTCGCGCATTTCCTCGTCGGCGCGGGCGACGGCCGCGGCGGGTGCGCCATCATCGATGAAGGGCATCGCCGCACCACCGATCTGGCGATCGAGATTCCGCAATCGCCGCTCGATGCCGTGATGGCGCACGAGGTTTGGGAGGAGTACTACGATCGCCTGGCCGCGTTGATTGGCGAGCATCGAACGACGCTCATCTTCGTCAACACACGCCGGCTGGCGGAACGGGTTGCGCGTCATCTGAGCGATCGAATCGGTGAGGAGCTGGTGACCGCCCACCACGGCAGCCTTTCCAAGGAGCGCCGTCTCGACGCCGAGCATCGTCTCAAGACCGGAAAGCTGAAAGCTCTCATCGCGACGGCGTCACTGGAGCTCGGTATCGACATCGGACACGTCGATCTCGTCTGTCAGATCGGATCGCCGCACCGGATCGCCACGCTGCTGCAGCGTGTCGGTCGATCCGGTCACACGATCAGTGGCACCCCGAAAGGGCGAATGCTGCCGGTCTCACTGGACGACCTCGTCGAATGCGCGGCGCTGCTGCGCGCCTCTCGCCGCGGCGACCTCGACGCCATCGTGACGCACGACGCGCCGCTGGACGTCCTCGCTCAGCAGATTACGGCGGAAACATCGTGCCGCGCCTGCTCCGAGGACGATCTCCACGCACTGGTCCGGCGGGCGTGGCCCTATCGCAACCTCGTTCGACGCGACTTCGATGCTGTCGTCTCGATGGTTGCGGATGGATTTGCGACGCCACGCGGGCGTCGCGCCGCGCTCGTGCATCGGGATGAAGTGAACGGCGTGTTGCGCGGTCGGCGCGGGTCGCGGCTGTTGTCGCTCACGTCCGGCGGCGCGATCCCGGAGGTCGCCGATTACCGCGTCCTGCTGGAGCCGGAAGACACCTTCATCGGCACGTTGAACGAGGACTTCGCGATTGAAAGCCTCGCCGGTGACATCTTTCAGCTGGGCAACGCGTCGTGGCAGATCACGCAGGTCGTATCCGGGACCGTTCGCGTCCGCGACGCGCATGGGGCTCCGCCGACGATCCCGTTCTGGTTAGGCGAGGCGCCCGCCCGAAGCGACGAGCTTTCGCTCGCTGTGTCACAGCTTCGCCGTGGTGCCGACGGCCAACTGGGCGCTGATGCGTCAGCACCGTCGCCCACCAGCCAGGCTGCCCTCGATTGGCTGGTTTCCGAAACCGGTCTCGGCGGCGGTGGAGCGGAGCAGCTGATGGCGTATCTCGCGGCAGGACGCCGGGTGCTCGGCGTGATTCCGACCCAGGAGACGCTCGTGCTCGAGCGGTTCTTCGACGAATCGGGAGGCATGCAACTGGTGCTGCACGCGCCGTTTGGCAGCCGTATCAACAAGGCGTGGGCACTGGCGCTGCGCAAGCGGTTCTGCCGCCAGTTCAATTTCGAGCTGCAAGCCGCCGCCACCGAGGACGCGCTGCTGCTCTCGCTCGGCCCGCAGCATTCGTTTCCGCTCGCGGACGTGTTCCGCTATCTGCACCCCGAGAGTGTCCGCGAGATCCTCGTGCAGGCGTTTCTCGACGCGCCGGTCTTCCAGACGCGCTGGCGTTGGAATGCCACGATCTCGCTGGCCGTGCCGCGGAATCGCGGCGGACGCAAAGTCGCGCCGCAACTGCAGCGCATGCAGGCGGACGATCTGATGGCAGCGGTCTTTCCTGACGCCGCGGCGTGCTTCGAGAACATTCCCGGCGACCGCCAGCTCCCGGATCACCCGCTGGTCAACCAGACGGTCCGCGACTGTCTCGAGGAGGCAATGGACCTGCCTGGGCTCCAGGAGGTGCTGGCGCGGATTCAGCGTGGAGAGGTCACCTGCGTCTCACGCGACACTCCCGAGCCATCAGTCTTCTGCAACGACATCATCAACGCGCGCCCCTATTCGTACCTTGATGACGCGCCGCTCGAAGAGCGCCGCACCCGGGCGGTGCAGACCCGTCGCGCAGGCGCGTCCGCGCATGACGTCGGAGCCCTGGACCAGGCGGCCATCGATCGCGTGCGCGATGAAGTCCGTCCCGATCCGCGCGATCCCGACGAGCTTCACGACGTGCTGCTGACGGCCGGGTTCCTGCTCGATGCGGAGGTCGATCGCACGATGGGTGAGGCACTCGCTGACCTCGGTCGCGTCACCCGCGCGCGCGTCGGTACGCGTGCCGACGAGGAGCATGCTCACGCATGGGTCGCAACCGAGCGCGTTCCGGAATTGCGTGCTGTGCACCCGGCCGCCGTGCTCGAACCGCAAGTCGTTCCACCCGCATCTCGTGCCGCGCGCTCCTGGACGCGAGACGATGCCCTCGTCGAGCTCGTCCGCGGCCGGATGTCCATCGTTGGTCCAACGACGACGGCGGCGATCGCCGCGAGTGTCGGCGTTCTTCACACCGAGGTGGACAGTGCGCTCCTGGCGCTCGAATCGGAGGGCGCCATCTTGCGCGGGAGCTTTACGCCTGGTTCGTGTGGGCTCGAGTGGTGCGATCGGCGCCTGCTGGCGCGAATCCATCGCTACACGCTCAACCGCCTTCGCGCAGAAATCGCTCCAGTCAGTCCGGCCGAGTTCATGCGGTTTCTGTTTGCATGGCAACACGTGGAGGTGTCGAGCCGCCTGTCAGGCCCGGAGGGTTTGCGAGCGCTGCTTGCGCAACTCGATGGTGTGGAGCTTCCGGCGCGTGCATGGGAGCGCGATGTGCTGCCAGCCAGGCTCGAACGATACGAGCCGTCGATGCTCGATATGCTGTGCCTGAGCGGCGAGGTCGGTTGGGCGCGCTTGTCGAGCGGGCCGACGCAGGTCGTCGGCGCGACGCCGATTGCGTTGTTCCTCCGTGAGCACGCCGACGACTGGTGGAGCCTTCGCCGCAACGACCCCGGGGGTGATTTCCTCCCACTACCCGTGGAAATGACCCCCGGGATCATTTCCGAATCCGCCCGTCGCGTCCTGGAGCATCTGCAAACACGCGGCGCCTCCTTTGTACAGGATTTGAAGCTTGCCTGTGATCTCCGGTTCGACAGTTGCCGCGAGGCGCTGGCAGAACTCGTCGCAGCAGGCCTGGTCGCGTCAGACGGTTTTGCCGGTGTACGCGCGATTGTCAATCAGTCGTCCGCCCGTCGCGGTGCCGACACCTCGGGGCGGTGGTCGGTCTTGCGGAGCGCGTCCATCCCGTTACGCGAGGACGCCATTCGCGCCCTCGCGTGGACGTTGCTCCATCGCTACGGAGTCGTATTCCGCCGCGTGCTGGCCCGCGAGACGACCGGCGTGCCGTGGCGCGATCTGGCGCGGGTGTATCGAACGCTCGAGGCGCGCGGCGAGATTCGTGGCGGCCGCTTCGTGTCCGGGATGTCGGGAGAGCAGTTCGCGCTTCCCGATGCCGTCGATCGACTGCGCGAGTTGCGACGCTCCGGTCCCGACGACGCGCTGATCACAATCAGTGCCGCCGACCCATTGAACCTGACTGGAATCATCACAGGCGCTGAGCGGCTGCGCACTGCCGCCGGAAACCGCATCGT
>JBKPNV010000395.1:0-7124 GCA_046732795.1 Acidobacteriota bacterium | reverse complement strand
ACGAAGGTGATGACCATCGGCACGTACGGCGAGCCTGGAGCCGACGACAAGCACTTCAACCGGCCGACGTTCATGGACTGGTTCCCTGACGGCAGCTTCGTGGTCGCCGACGGGTACAACGGCACGCGCGTCGTCAAGTTCGACAAGGACGGCAAGTATCTGACGGCGTGGGGACAGAAGGGTGAAGCGGGCAAGGAGACGAGGCCTGGCTACTTCAACAACGTCCATGGCATCGCTGTCGATCCCAAGACGCGGCAGGTCTTCGTCAACGATCGCGGCAATCGCCGCGCGCAGGTCTTCGACGAGAACGGCAAGTTCCTGCGCGAGTGGTCGTTCGGTGACGCGCCGGCCGACATCCACCTGTTCCACATCTTCAGCGACGGCTACCTGTGGGCCGCCGATCGCGGCACGAGCAAGATGCTGAAGTACGACCTCGATGGGACCTTCATGTACTCGTGGGGCACATGGGGCGACTTCCCGGGCGGGATGTGGGGCGTGCACGGATTCAGCGTGGACACCGACGGCAACGTGTACGTGGCCGAAGTCGACAACGGCGGCGCACAGAAGTACCGGCCGCGCAAGGGCGCCAACCCGGCGATGATGCTGGGCAAGCCGCTGCGCGTGGCGTGGAAATAGTTCGTACGTAGTGTCCGGCTTCAGCCGGACACGTGAGCCATTGATGATTCGTGATCTCTGATTTGTGATTCGTTGGTGATTGTTGATGGCCTGATTGCTGACTGGTTGGGATTCCTTTCGTCGGAATCATCACAGCGTGGCGATGCTTCGTGGCTTCGTGTTATCAGCTGCTAAAAGTCGTACTTCACCGCGAACTGCATGATGCGCGGATCGCCAGACGAGGTGATGCGCCCGAACGTCGCGGCCGACAGCGTCGTGTTCGGGTTGTCGAGCAGGAACCAATTGAATGCATTGAACGCTTCGACCCGCGCCTCGAGGCGTTGACTGTTGGCGAACCGGAACGAGCGCACCAGCGACAGATCGACGACGTGACGCGCCGGACCGTCGTAGGCATTCCGTATCGAGTTGCCATACGTGCCCAGTACCGGCTGAGCAAATGCCAACGGGTTGAGCCAGGCATTGGGCGTCTTATCGCCGTACGGGTTGTCGAGCACCTGATCTGCCCGCTGCGTCGTCGCCTGGATGCCGGAAAGCGCCCTGTCGGTTCCGGTGAACACTGTCAACGGAGCTCCCGAATTTGCGCGGTAGATGCCTGACAGCCGCCAGCCCGATCCTAGCGCGCGCGCAGTCGCGTTCTCGAACCGCGGCGTCTCGACACTCGCGCTGAGATTGAAAATGTGCTTTCGCCATGTGCCGCAACGCCCCTTGTCTGATTCGAAAATGGCATCGCGTTCGGCATCCGATGGCGGGTTGATCAGCGAGACCGGAATCATGTAACCGGTCGCGACGTTGAGCGGCGCCTGACCCTGGCTGATGAGTCCTTCACATGTCGAAATGGTGTAGTTGGCGTTCGTCGTGACCCCGCCAGCGGAGCGCTTCTGAATCGAGAACAGCAGACCGTGGTAGTTCTGCCAACCCGCGTCGGTGATCCAATCGAGGTAGCCGTAGTACTGGCCAACCGGTGGATTCACTTGGCTCAACTCCCGGCGGAGATCAAGCGGCGCGGTCGAGCAGTTCGCGAATGCCTGCGTCCCGCCTGTCGGCAATCGAAGCGTGCACGGCCCCGTGGCCGTTGCACCCGGCGGGATCACGCCGGGATTCCCGTCCACGACGCCCCACATGTTGACCAGCCGGTTGCCAGTGTAGGTCGCGGCAAACGCCATGGTGTCACCTACCTGACGCTGATATCCCACGTTCCACGCGTGGTTGCGCGTGGTCTTGATGTCCGTCGGCATCGAGATGAAGAGCGAGTAGAGAGCGGCGCTATAGGGGTAATCGTCTCCACCAAGAGGAACCGGATAGGGATTAGTGCGGCCAACTGCACCCCACGGATCATCGAGCCGCGTATTGGTCAGGCGCTGTTCCAGCCCGAATGGCGGCGCCGAGCGCGAATCGAAGAAGAACTGACCGGTCACGAAGTCGCCCGTCAACCCGTACCCTGCGCGAATGGACGTCCTCCCGTCTCCATTCGGATCCCACGACACGCCCACTCGCGGCGCGATGTTCGACCAGACGATGTTCATGCCGGAGTTACCGGGAAATCCGGGATCGCCCGGATAGTAGAGGCCGGCTGGGGCCTGCGGATATACGGTGCTGCGGACGTCGTTCCACATCCGATCGACGTCAAAGGTGTAAACCGCCTTGTCCACGCTGTCCTGTGGAAACCATGGTTCCCACCGCACGCCGTAGTTGAGCGTGATGTTCGGCGACATGCGCCAAGTATCCTGGGCGTAGAGTGCGAAATAGGGCTGCTTGATGTTCTGCCGAAACGGCGTCGCCTCCCGGAACTCGAACACGCGCCCGAGGAGAAAATCGGCGAGCGGCAGTCCGCTGACGCCGCCACTGAACGACATCGGCCCCATGGAGCGAACGTTCGACTCCGTCTGCCAATCCGACATGGCGAAGGCGCCGCCGAACCCGAACTGGTGATTGCCGCGCACCATCGTCAGGTCGTCGGATATGGAATAGGTGTTCGGCTTGTAGTACGAGAACGTCTCAGTCCCGGTATTGATCGAGAACGCACCCGTGATCGTGAGATTCATGTACTCGGGAATGTAGGTGAACATGTTCACGCCGACATCCTCGGGCCCGAACAGATCCGAGTGCGTTCGGATGACGCTCGTTCGACTGACGGAAAACCTGATGTTGTTGACCATGGCATTGCTCAGCACCATCGAGTCGCCGATAGCCAGCGAGTGCACGGTGTTGTCCCGTCCACCGAGCGTCGCCGCCAGAATGTTTCCGCCGGCGTTCTCGAAAGACGGATCCCAGAACACCTTCGACAGCATGTAACGAGCGAACAGCGAGTGATTCGGGTTGAGCTGCCAGTCGAGGCGACCGAGCGGCATGTCTTCGGTGGGCTTCGTCGGACGTGAATATGCGATCTGCCCGCACGGATCGCTGGTCGCTGGCAACATGGCGGAAATCTTCACGGCTGCTGGACTGAACAGCGCGGGGTTGATTCGGTTGTTCACGAAACCGAGTGCCGGTGGCAGCGTGAGATTCCCCTGCGCGCGGCACTGGGCCGAGGCGACAGTCGTGAAGTCGCCGTTCATCATCGCCGCGGTTGGAATGAAGGTGATGATGTCGGCCGGTGTTTGCGTCGTCCGCGTGCCCTGATACGCGCCGAAGAAGAAGATCTTGTCCTGCACGATCGGTCCGCCGAGCACGCCACCGTACTGGTTTCGCACCAGACCGTCGCTCGCGCGCTCGCCTGTGGTTGGATTGATAGCCGCGAACGGCGCCTTCGCGTTGAAGCGATGGTGGCGGGCGAACTCGAACACGTCGCCGTGGAACAGGTTGGTTCCGGCCTTGGTCGCGACACTGACAGTGCCTCCAGCCTTGACGCCGTTCTGAGCGTTCTGCGAGCTCGTCTCCACGCGGAACTCCTGCATCGCGTCGGGAAACGGCAGCGGCAGATTGACGCCGTCGTACCAGTTGTTGTGCATGGCTCCGTCGAGGAGGTACTGCACGCCAAATTGCTGACCACCCGCGACGGCGATACCGCGACTCTGCGTGAGGCTGCGGCTCGACGGGTTGCCGGTGTCGACCGCACCGCCGGCGAGCACGACGAGCGACGCCACGTTGCGTCCCTCGAGGGGCAATGCTTCGACCGCTTCGTTGTCGATCACTGCCCCGATCGCCGGATTGCGCGTCTCGACGAGCGGGGCGGCGGCTTCTACGGAAACCGTTTCCTCGAGCGCGCCCAGCTGCAGCTTGAGCGGAATCACTGGATTGCTGTTCACCTGCAGCACGATTCCGGTCTGCACGTAGGTGCGAAACCCTGTGAGCGTCGCTTCGAGGCGATAAGGACCAATCGGCAGGTTAGTCAGCGTGTACGAACCGGTGACGTCGGTCACCGAGTCGCGGCGGAAACCGGTGTCGGTCTGGAGCGCCGTGACCGTGACGCCCGGCAGCGCTGCGCCGCTTTCGTCGACGACGGTGCCGTTGATTTGTGCGGTGGTCTGGGCGGCCGCGTGAGGAGTGCCCAGCGCGAAAACGACCTCGAGGGTGAGCAGCAGACGCAGAATGCGGTTCATTCAAGGCCTCCTCGCCGCGTGGACGTGACCCAAGGAAGCGAACGATTGATACCCGTGTCCTGCTTAGTCGACGACCCGGTTCGGTAACGACTGCCGTCTCCGCGGTCGCCGGCGAGATCCTACACCCGCTCGAGATAGACGGACGCTTGGCATGACATCTGGCCGCTGCCGGTTCACTGTGGTATACGGTTCGTCACCATGATCTGGAAGGCGGGCGTCTGGCGCAACGCAAGGCTCCTTGCCCTCATGCTCGCCTTGGGCTGTACGTGCGCGGGTCCCCGGCTCTTTGCCCAGCAGCATCCGTCCAGCAGGACAGCCGGCCTCGAATCGATTCAGATCCGGCCGAACGTGTACGTAATCTTCGGTGCCGGCGGCAATGTCACCGTTCACGTCGGAGACGACGGGCTCGTCGTGATCGATAGCGGGTCGACCGATATGGCCCACTCCCTCCTCGAGGCAATCAAGGTGATCTCACCGCAACCGATCAGGTTGATCGTGAATACAAGCGCCGAGCTGGATCATGTCGGCGGCAACGCGATCGTCGGTGGCGCGGGAATCGGGCTGAGCCCGGACCCCTTCGGCGACGGCAATCACGCAACGGTGCTGGCCCACGAGAACGTCCTCCGGCGCTTGAGCGCGCTCGGTGCGAACGGGGCCGAAGCGCCCTTTCCGACCAGGATGCTGCCGAATGACACGTTCACGTCCCGGTATCGATCGCTGTATGTCAACGATGACGCCGTGCAGGTCATCCGCCAGACCGGCGCCCATTCGGACAGCGACGTGATGGTGCTCTTCAGAAAGGCCGATGTCATTGCGACCGGCGACGTCATCGACTTGCGGCAATTCCCGGTCATCGATCCTCAAAAGGGCGGCGGCATTCAGGGCGAGCTCGAAGCGCTCAACCGGCTGGTCACTGAACTCGTGATTCCGGGCGCGCCGCTCGTCCTGAAATCTGGCCGGACGCTTGTGGTGCCCGGCCACGGCTACGTCTCCGACTACGCGGAGGTAGTCGAGTATCGCGACATGGTGACTGTGATCAAGGACACGATCCAGGACTTGATCGACAAGGGCCTGACTCTCGAGCAGGTGAAGGCCGCGAATCCTACCAAGGGATATCAGGTCAGGTACGGATCTGACAACGGTACCTGGACGACGGACATGTTCGTTGCAGCCGTGTTCAACGAGTTGAGTCGCAAGAAATGAAGTCCGCTTTCGCCGTGCGCATCCATCCACTGTTGATCGCACTGGCGTACATCGTGCCGATGCTGGCCGTCGACGTTGCCGCCCGCACGCAAGGCGGCCGCGGCACCGCGCGATCCGCGCGTGCCGAAGCGCCGATCGATCTCACCGGTCAGTGGGTCGCGATCATCTCGGAGGACTGGCGGTGGCGCATGATCACTCCGCCAAAGGGCGACATCGTCAGCATCCCGCTGAACCTTCAGGGTCAACAGGCGGCTGAGGCGTGGGATCCCGCGAAGGACGAAGCCGCGGGCGAACAGTGCAAGGCCTACGGTGCACCGGGCCTTATGCGCGGGCCGATCCGCATGCGCATTTCCTGGCAGGACGACAACACGCTGAAGCTCGAAACCGATTACGGCATGCAGACCCGCCTGTTCCACTTCGCCGCGGCAGGCCCAGGGCCTCGAAGTTGGCAGGGACTGACCTCGGCGCAGTGGATCGTGCGCGGCAGTGTGGGGCGAGGCGCGCAGCGCTTCGGTTCACTGAAGACGGTGACGAGCAATCTCCGTCCCGGATACCTGCGCAAGAACGGAGTGCCTTACAGCGAGCGCGCGGTGTTCACCGAACACTGGGACGTCCACTCGCTTCCGAATGGCGACACGTTTCTCGTGAACACGAACGTCGTCGATGACCCGGTTTACCTGCAGGCGCCGTTTCAAACGGCAATCCACTACAAGCTCGAACGCGAGACACACACCTCAAAGTGGGATCCAACGCCATGCGATGCGAGATTCTGAGGATCGCGACACTATTCTGTTTGCTCGGGGTGGTGAACACGCCGGCGTTTGCGCAGGTCGAGCTGAGCGGCACCTACGCGATCCGCATGTACGAGGACTACATCGAGCGTGGCCCGGGTTCGTCGCTGGGGGACTTCACCGGCATGCCGATGAGCGACGAGGGGCGCGCCAAGGCGCTGCGCTACTCGTCCAGCCTCCCTTCGATGATCGAGCGACAGTGCCTGGCGCAATCGCCATGGGTCGGCCTTTACCGGCCCCTCGCTCTCCGCTTCTGGAGTGAAGTCGACACGTCAGGTCGCGTGGTGGCCTGGGTGATGGGGGGAGACTATCTGCGGGACAACGTCCGAATCTGGATGGATGGACGTCCGCACCCGTCAGCCAACGCCTGGCATTCGCCGTCTGGCTTCACGACCGGACATTGGGAGGGCGACACGCTCGTCGCGCGCACCACTCATGTCAAGACCGCCTGGATCAGGCGCGGCGTTGGTATTCCTGCCAGCGATCAGTCCACCTTCACCGTCTTCATCACGCGACGCGAGAACCTGCTCACGATCATGACGATTCAGGAGGACCCGATCTACCTGACCGAGCCGCACGTCGTGAGCCGCGTGTGGGAGTTCGATCCGCGCGCCAGCCAGGGCCCTCTGCGCGACACGTGCAACGTCGGCGTCGAGATCCCGCCGCTCGAAGATACGGGCGAGGTGCCGCATTATCTGCCCGGGCAGAATCCCGAAGAGGACTACATGGTCCGCACCTACAACATTCCGAAAGAGGCGGCGATGGGGTACGCACATACCCTCTACCCCGAATATCGGAAGACGCTGCGATCCGTGTACAAGCCACCGGAGTCATGCGGCCGTTACTGCTGCGGCTGGATCGAGCGGCAGGGCCTGCCTGGCGCTGCTCCGGGGCTGACGTGCAATGACGGCAACCTGCCAGCGGCGCTGAGAAAGGCCATCACGAGCCCGCAACC
>JBKPNV010000394.1:0-24208 GCA_046732795.1 Acidobacteriota bacterium | reverse complement strand
GGGCGCCGGCGGTGTGGGTTGCTGGCGACGGGGCCGGTGGTGAGCTGCTATGAAGCGGGCCGCGATGGATTTTGGATTCATCGCGCGTTAGTGGCGCGGGGGGTCGCCAATCGGGTGGTGGATTCCTCGAGCATCGAGGGAAGCGGCGGGCGCGGCGGACCAAGACGGATCGGCTCGATGCGGTAAAGCTGGTGCTGATGCTGGTGCGGGTGAGGCGCGGGTGTGGAATGAAGTGCGGGTGTCGAGCGTGGCCGAGGAAGCGGCGCGCCATCAGAGTCGGGAGCGGACGGCGCTGACGCAGGAACAGACGCGGCTGAAAAATCAGTTCCGGAGTTGGCTGGCGACGTGGGGGTGTGGGGTGCCGCGGCGCGCGACGGGCCCGTGGTGGGCGACGGTGCGGGATGGGGCCGGGGCGCCCTTGCCGGCGGCGTTGCAGGCGCGCCTGGAGCGGGCGTAGGCGCGCTTGGTTCTGGTGATGGCGCAGATCGCCGCGCTGACGGGGGCGCAGCGCGCCGCGGCCGCCACTGCGCCGGTCACCAGTCCGATCCATCGCCTGGTGCAACTGAAAAGACTGGGCGCGACCGGGGCGGCGATCGTGATCGAAGAAGGGTTGGTATGGCGGCCGTTTCAGAATCGGCGGCAAGTCGGCGGGCTGCTCGGCTTCGCCCCGACGAAATATGAGAGCGGGGCGTCGAGCCGCGATCGCGGCATTAGTCGCGCCGGCAATACGCGCCTACAAGCGGTGATGGTGCAACTGGCGTGGGGGTGGGTGCGCTGGCAACCGAGTAGCGCGTTAGCGCCGTGGTATCACGCGCGGTTCGGACACGGGAAACGCACGCGGAAAATCGGCATCGTGGCCTTAGCCCGCAAACTACTCATCGCGCTCTGGCGGTATGTGACCGCCGGTATCATCCGGATGGGCGCCGTGCTGCGCGCCGCGTAGAGCTGACCCGATGACGAGCGCCGCGGGCTGCGTGTACGGTTCGTGAAGGGTACGCCAGACGCGACCGCCACGAAGAGGGTACCGCAGCCATCGTGTTCGGCCTGAGACCTGGACGGTCTCTGGGGGCTGCGCCCCGTGCGCATGCTCGGATACAAGACGAGGACGGGCCCAGGCTCGCCTCACGGCCGAACCCGCGTGCGAGGACAGACAACGAAGTGACAGAAGGGGCTTGACGATCGGTCGCGACATAGAAGATCACGAGGAGTTGAAGCCACGAAGAGTACATTTGCTTCGTGGCCTTTGCAGTTCAGGATTTGCGCGCGCTGGCGTCGCCATCGAACTCGCGCCGCTCTGACGACTGCTCCCGTCCAACGCGCCCGATTTCAATCCTGGCTCTCGCGTAGCTTTCGGGCCGAACCGGAGTGCCGGCGATTCCTCTCAGCATCGCCAATTGACCCACGTGCGTGAGCGCGTCAGCGATCGGGCCTTGAAAGATCACCCCGGCGGGAGATCCCAGCGGCGCATCCGACGCGAGGAACCGATCGAGCGCGGCGAGCGCCGCGTAAAAGCGGTCGACGTCAGCATCCCATTCCCCGACACGCTGCGCCTTCCAGATCATCTGTCCCTCGGCGGTGCGGGTCGCCCATTCGATCAGATCGGCGAGATGGCCGACGAGTTCGAGCGGCGTGCGAGCGTGAGGTCCAAGACGATGATTCGCGAAGCCGGCGGGGACCTCGCGCAATACCTTCTCTGCCCGATAGGCTAGCGTGGCCACCGCATGCCGAAGCAGGGTGCGTTCGCCGCCCGCTCTGTCATTCGTGCTGCTGTCCATCTCAATCCCCGCCCGTCCCCTTGAATTGATCGTCTTCGTTCGCGAAGAGCAGATTGAAGCTGGTCAGCGACCCGTAACAGCCGCTGATGTATCCCTGCAGCTTCAGCTTCACATCGTCGGTCAGGTCGGAGCCGTTGATGTGTTGCTCCAGGGTCCGCAAACGATTCCGCAGCATCACGACCTTGTGGAAGAAGGTCTCGATCGGCCACGTCTTTTCCTGCAACCCCGGACTGCCCGGGCGCAGGACGAGCGTCCCGCCGCGCCATTTCGGCGCCGGCGCAACGGGGGTGATGCCCGCTTCCTCGCGGATGATACGGCGCAACAACAGTTCCAGATCCTCAGAACGGTCGGGGAGGGCCATCGGTGGTGCGGTCCTTTCACGTTCGCTGACGACAGGCGCGGTTGCAGCGGGGCTGCGAGCCGATTCGCGTGATTGCGCCGCAGGCACCGGTGCAGACGCCATCGACGACGACTTGGGTAGTGGATCGATGCGCGGTCCGCCGCGGTAGTTGTGCTGACTCTCGCAGTATCCACATTGCACGCGGATTGGACGGCCAGCGACGTCGACCACGATCACCGTGTGCGTGCGATCGGTCTTGCACGCGCGGCAGTAGTCCTCGATCGATTCACCGGCTCGCCAGCGGCGGGGAGTGTTCACGCATTATGATGATGCATCAGCCCGCCCCCCGTCCCAAGAGGCACTCTTCATGAAACCGAGCGACTGCATCCTGTTCAGCGGTGGAGCACCTGGTGCCGAAGCCTGGTTTGGCGCCTGCGCCGAGCGTCATGGCGTCGAGGAAGTGAATTTCACGTTCGACGGTCACAAGATCGAGCGTCATCGTGGCGTTCGCGTGCTGAATCACGAAGAACTGCTCGCCGGCGATGTGAGTCTTGCCTACGTTTCACGCCTGATGAATCGGCGTTACACAGAGGGGCCGACGCTGCGAAAGGTCCTGCAGACGCTCTGGTATCAGGTCAACAACGGTCAGGAGATTTACGTGGTCGGCTCGGTGCAGGACGATGGTACCGTGCGCGGCGGGACCGGATGGGGCGCGGAATTCGCCAAGCTGTGCAACAAGCCGCTCTATGTCTTCGACCAGGACAAGGGCAACTGGTTTACGTGGACGGGAGAGTCTTGGACGCCGAACGGTTCGAGCGAACCGGTGATCACGCATCCGCACTTTACGGGCACCGGCACTCGTACACTGCGAGAGAACGCCGCCCGCGCCATCGAGGGACTCTTCACTCGAAGCTTTTCGTAGTGCATGCGAAGTGAAGTACGGGTTCGCACCGCGTCCTGGTCAGTTGATCGCGCCGAATCACGGCGGCATCGTCGAGGCACTAGGTCACGCCGCCGCGTCGAGCGGAGCGACGATACGGGCGATGAATAGCCGGTAATAGGCGTTCAGGCACACGAGGGCGAACATCGCGGTCAACGTCAGCGTCCGGAGCCAGATGAACGCGTGCGCGAGGAGAGAGCGCGGCTTGAGTTCGTACTTGATGATGTCGCTGGCGGTGGCATCGAAGCGGACTGATAATACGCACACCCGGTCGGCATATTGCGGGTACTTCTGCAGGAACTCGTGCTCGAGTTTGTCGTCAGGCCACTTGTCGTAGAAACCTGGATACTCGTGACGAACTTGTCTCGCCACCCTTTGCGAGCACAACCCTTGCTGAAGGTCGGACTCCTGAATCGATCTCACCGGATCGCGTGGCGCTCCCGCGCCGGGAAGAACACCGAGCCTGCCGGCACTCGCGAGGAACGACGGGATCGTATTGCCCGAATCGGGTTGCGCCTGGCGTGTGAAGCTCTCGAGGGTCGTCAGGATCTGGATGTTGTCCCTGATAGGTAGCGGCTCGGTGTGCGTGAAAAGGACGAGGGCAACCGCCACAGCGGCAACCGAGATTCCGAGAAACGCCTTGAGGGCCAGGCGCGTCCGGGCGCCGACATCGGTATCCAGTTGGTAGCCGACGAGTGACGCGGCAAGCCCCGAACTCCGTGGCCGTAGCT
Source organism: Acidobacteriota bacterium (assembly GCA_046732795.1). Taxonomy (GTDB): domain Bacteria; phylum Acidobacteriota; class Vicinamibacteria; order Vicinamibacterales; family UBA2999; genus Gp6-AA40. Next base: position 20,422 of record JBKPNV010000394.1, on the reverse strand, counting down.
TCGACGCCGGGTTCCCCGGACCTCGGTGCACTCTCTCAAACTCGTAACCCAGCGCTTCGAGGCGCCGGCGCTCGTTCCCGCAGCGGCACACTTCAATCTGGCGCGGGATATGGCGCCCGCACGTCGGGCACTGCCAGGCAGCCGGCCGGCTCTCTCCTGGCGCTCGATCCTCAGGCATGTCCTTGAGAGTTGTATCGGCCTGACGCCGCGGCGCGGTTAGCGGCGATACCGGACGCATCTGAAATTGAGACTCACACGCGTGGCAGGCGCCGATATGAATTGAAGTGACATACGGCCGGATAATGACGTAGCTTCCTCAGAGTCCCTTTCGGATTGCTCATGATTCCAGTCCTTCTGTTCGTGCTCGCTGCAGGTGTGTCAGCAGCCGCCAATCAATCAGGGCAAGGCAATGGTCGTGTGGTCGCGACGGTGACGACCCTTGAAGGCACCGTTCAGTTGCCTGGCGCGCAGGTGGAGCTGCGTGAGCAGCCCGGGAATACGGTGCTCGCATCAACGCTGTCCGACGGCGCGGGCCACGTCATGTTCCCGGATGTGCCTCCGGGACGATATACGCTCGTCGCCGTCCGGGCCGGTTTCCTCGACAGCGTGTCCCCGCCGTTCGACGTGCGCGCCGACGACTCCGCCAACATTCTGCTCGACGTGCAACTGACGTTCAGTGTGCCGACCGTCGACGTGCGGGCTAAGAGCCCGTCGCCGACCGACAGCGTGCAGCCGGTCTCGATGAGCGACATGCTGGACGGCTCCTTGATGGAATCGTCACCGCTCGAAGGCGATGACTTCCAGAGTCTGCTGCCACTGCTGCCTGGTGTCGTGCGTGGCCAGGACGGCCGTCTGCGCGTGAAAGGCGGACAACCGACGCAGGCCGCGCTGCAAGTGAGCAGCGCCAGCTTGATCGATCCCTCCACGGGAGATTTCGATCTCGAACTTCCAGCGCCGGCCGTCGAATCGGTCGAAGTGCTCGCCAACCCGTTTGCGGCGGAGTACGGACGGTTCTCGACCAGCGTGACGCAGATTCGCACGCGCCGCGGCACCAACGACTGGCAGATCAAGCCGGGCAACCTGTTGCCTCGTTTTCGAAAAGGCTTCAGCGGCATCCGCGGCTTCGAGCCGCGTTTTTCGGCGCATGGGCCGATTCGCCGGGACCGCATCTTCCTCGCTCAGGATTTTCAGTATCGCGTCGTCGGGACGCCCGTGAAGAGCCTGCCGGACGAACCGGAGATCAAGCTCACGAGCTTCGATTCGTTCACGCGCCTCGACTCGATCATCTCGGGCAGCCACACGATTACCGGCGGGCTGATCATGTTTCCGCGCGACATCAAGCGCGTCGGGATGAATACGTTCCGCCCGGCCGAGGTCACGCCCGACTTCAGTCAGGGAGGCTGGTCCGCCGGCTTGCTCGATCGGATCGCGCTGTCGCCGAACGTCGTTCTCGAGACGACGGTTGCCGGCCGCCGGTTCGAGGTCGAAGTCAAAGACGAGGGCGGGGCGCCGATGATCATCGCGCCGCAAACCGAGAGCGGCGACTTCTTCAACGATCAGGAGCGGCACGTCCGCAGCTTTCAGTGGGTGGAGACCATCAGCCTCATTCGTAATTGGAAGGGCGAGCACGTCGTGAAGACGGGCGCCGACGTCCAATGGGCGCGATACGAAGGAGACAGCGTGGCACGACCGGTGGAGGTCCGCCGCATCGACGGGTCGCTCGCGGAACGTACCGTGTTCGCCGGCCCCACCGAGCAGGAGTCTGCCGGGACGGAGGTCGCGTTGTTCGCTCAGGACCGCTGGCGCGTCGGATCGCGGCTGACGCTGGAGCTCGGGTTCCGCGTCGATCGTGATCCAATCGTCCATCGTTACAACTATTCACCCCGCGCCGGCGCCGGCATCAGCGTGCTGCCGGAAGGGCGCGCGATCATTCGCGGCGGATTCGGAAAGTTCGTTCAGCGTACGCCGCTCAACATCGAGACGTTTCCCCAGTTCGAGTCTCGCGTCGTGTCACGCTTCGACCCGACTGGAGTGCCGCTCGGGCCGGCAACGCTCTTCGCGAACGTGGTCTCTGGCGACCTGCAGACTCCGGAGGCCGTTGTCGGCAACGTCGAGTGGGACCAGCGATTCGGCCGACGGCTCCTGTTCAAGCTCGGCTTCCTCGGACGCAGCGGCTCGCACGAATACATCGTCAATCCCGAGCCCGCGCGGGGAGAGCTGCAATTGTCGAGTGGCGGCGCTTCTCACTACCGCGAGCTCGAAGCCACGACTCGTTATAACGGCGGAGCGCGTCGCGATCTCACGTTCTCCTACGTCTGGGCACGCGGCACGGCCGATCTCAACAACTACGACCAGTTCTATGGCAACTTCCGCAACCCGCTCGTACGAGCCAATCAGAACAACTACTCGCCGACCGACGTGCGCCACCGCGTGATCGTGCGCGGCAACCTTGGCGTTGGAGGGCAGTGGGATTTTGCGCCGGTGCTGGAGCTGCGATCCGGGTTTCCCTATTCGGCGGTCAACGAGTACCAGGATTTCGTCGGCGACCGCAATCGTGCCGGACGGCTTCCGGTCGTGCGCACGCTCGACTTTCAGTTGTCGCGTCCGTGGCGATACAAGAAGTACCGGTTTCGCGCCGGGCTGAAGGTCTACAACATCTTCGGTTCATCCGCGGACCGCGACGTCCAGAACAACATCACCGCCCCGGATTTCGGCACGGCGTACAACCCCATCGAGCGATCGATCGGGTTTGTCTTTGGATCGTCGAGGTAACGGAGGTGGCGGAGGTCACGGACCGACACGGAGACACGGTGGCAACACACCATCCGCTCTTTACCCGACCACTCCGCGAACCGCCCACGCGCGTGCGGTAAGTGGAATCTGGCCAGCGGCATCCACCGGCAAGCGCTGTTGAACAGCCGTCCGGAGCGCTGCACGGTCTTCTGGTGACACGCGCATCAGATAACCGGGTCCCGGCCCCTGGCCACCAAGAAACGGCTGCCAGTAGTCATCGAAGTTGCGAAAGACGGTCGCCACGTCGATGCTCGTGACATCCACGTTCTGGAGGCCGGCGCTCTCGAAGAGCCGGCATAGCGGATCGGGACGACACAGCGGGAAGCGCACACCCTCATCGAGTGCCTGCGCACTGGTGTCGAGCGCGACGACGGCATCCCAGAAGGCACGCATCAACTGCATGCCTTCCCCGTAGTCCCACACGTAGGCTGCGACCGTACCACGCCGGCGAACGCGCGCCGCGATCGCACCGAGCGCATCGCCGGGATTCGGCAGAAAGTTCAGTACCAACCCCGACACCGACACATCAAAGCCACCGTCGATGCGGGGCAAGTCGTCGAGATCCGCGACGATGAACTGTGCTCGCGGATCCGAGGCCTGCTGGCGCGCGTGAGCGATGTAGCCGGCCGACCGGTCGCAGCCAATCACGACTCGAGGTGAGGCGTCGGTAAGAATCGTGTGCGTGAGCGCGCCACTCCCGCAGCCGAAGTCCAGCCATGCCGATCCTGCAGGAGTGCCGAGCCACCGGACAAATTGTGCGGCGACCAGTCGGCTCCAGCGACCGACGTAGCGTTCATAGGCGGTGCCGTCGTCCCAGGCGTCGAGACTCATGTTCCACTGGTGCTCACTTGTGTTGGGAAGTTTCGGTTGGTATCAAACTGACAAGACGGCCGGTCTCACTCACGACGAGCGCAGGCGCAATTACCGACACAAGCGAGTCCGCCGGTCAAAGTTCCCGAATCTCTTTGTTCTTGACTAGAAACACTGCGGCGACGGCGCTGAGCAGGATGCCGTTGAGGGTCAGGACCGTCGCGGCCCCCGTGAGCGAGGCCAGCCATCCGCCGAGCAGGCTGCCGAGCGGCATCCCGCCACGAAACGCGACCATGTAGAGGCTCATGACGCGCCCACGCATCTCGTTGGGCGCGTAGAGTTGCACCAGTGATGAGAGTGTGGCGAACACCATCACCATGCACGCGCCGGCGGCGAAAAGGAGAATCGCGTTCACCCAGAAGTACCTCGTCATCGCGAAGAGCACCATCAACGCGCCGAAGACGATCTGGATCAACAGGACATTCCGTCCCATGTGCGGGAAGCGTCCGCGCCATGCGACGACGAGCGCGCCCGTGACGGCACCTGCACCGGCGCTCGACATCAAGTGCGTGTATTGCGTGACGTCGCCGTGCAACACGTTTTGCGCGAAGAGCGGAAGGAACGTCAGGAGCGGATTTCCCAGGAACGTGCCCGCGAAGCCGAGGACCGCGAGCCCGAGAAGAGCCGGATGGCTGCGCACGTACGCGAAGCCGCTCTGGAATTCCTCCCGCATCCGCCTGGTCGCGGCCGGCGGAATGTGGCGCACGCGCAGCGACATGATCGCGGCAATCACCGCCAGGAATGACAGGCCGTTGAGGCCGAAACAGGCGACCATGCCGAAGGCAGCCAGCGCCGCGCCGGCGAACAGCGGTCCGATGACACGCGCGAGATTGAACTGAATGGAGTTGAATGCGATCGCATTCGGCACGTCATCCTTGCCGACGAGCGACGGCAGAAGCGACTGGTGAGCCGGCCCGCCAAACGCCTGGGCCAGCCCGGTGATGACCGACAACGCGAGCACGTGCCAGATGCGCACCACATCCCAATACACGAGCGCCGCCAGCGTGAAGGCCGCCGCCATCTGGATGTACTGCGAAGCCAGTAAAAGCTGGCGCCGATCGTGCCGGTCGGCAAAGACGCCGCCGACGACGGTGAAGAGCAGGATCGGAAGCTCACCGAGAAACGAATCGAGGCCGAGGAAGAAGGCCGAGGACCCGGTGATGGTCAGCACCAGCCAGTTCTGTGCAACCTTCTGCATCCACGTGCCGATGGTCGACAGGAACGCGCCGCACCAGAGGACGCGAAAGTCACGATGCTTCAACGCTGCCGCAATACGGCTCAGCCCGGTGGGTGCCGGAGCGGGTTCAGCAATGGTGGACGGCGGTTCGGTGGCGGGCGCAGGTACGGTGCTCACGGGCCTCCGATCTTAATCCACGCTTAGGACGGGGGTCCGACCGCTGGTGGGACGATTGGTCCCGGCCGCGAACGGATTCCGCGCCGATCTCGTCTAATTTGCTCGGATTCGAGCGGCACACCTCTTGATAAATGCGGCGCGCGACGCGCGCGAGGAAACGCTGCGGACTAGCTGATGTTCAAGGAGTTACCGATGACGCGCACCAAGATTCTCCTGGCGCTATCAGTTGGAATCGTTCTGCTCGCCACACCGGCGCGGGCCGATTTCAGGACGGAGCGGCATTTGGCTCTCGAACCAGGCGGCACATTCACATTGACCGCCGACGTGGGCGCCATCACACTGACTGGCGACTCGACCTCGGGCGTCATGGTCACCGTGACGTCCCGGCGCGACGACTTCGAACAGCTCTTCGATCTGCAATTCGAAGAGAGCGCGGGACGAGCGTCAATGACCGTCAAGCGACGGGGAAGCTGGCCGAAGGGCTTCTGGAATGGTGACTGGTTCAACGACAACACGCATTTCGTCGTTCACGTGCCGGCGCGGGCGACGGCCAACCTCAGCACCTCCGGAGGATCGCTGGACGTGTCGCGCTTGACGGGCCAGGTCGGGTTGCGGACCTCCGGCGGCAGCCTGCGCGTGGAATCGATCGAGGGTCACGTCGACGGCAAGACCAGTGGTGGCTCGATCAGAATGCGCGACGTACGCGGCGACGTCACGACGAGTACTTCAGGCGGCAGCATCAACATCGTCGATGTGAAAGGCAATCTGCGGGCGACGACCAGCGGCGGCGGGATCGAGGTCGAGAGCGTATCAGGTGAGTTGTACGCGGCCACCAGCGGCGGTGGCGTGCAGATTCGTGATGCCGGCGGCCGGGTCGAGGCGCATAGCAGCGGAGGTCCGGTGACAGTGTGGTTCGCGGCTGGCAACAATCGCGGAGGCGATCTGAGTACGTCGGGCGGCGGCGTGCGCACCGAGATCGATCCAAGCGTCGCGCTGACGATCGACGCCAGTTCGTCCGGCGGCGGCGTGAGCACCGATGTTCCCGTGACCGTTCAGGGTCGAATCGACCGGCATTCACTGCACGGCGATCTCAACGGCGGGGGAGCTGTGCTTCGCCTGCGTTCGAGCGGCGGCGGTGTACGGATCAGCCGCGCGACCGCGCAGTGAAATTCCGGCAGTTCCCGCGTGTCAACTCCCAACGTCCAACCTCCAATTCGCAACCGGAGCGTGGAATTGGGAGTAGGGATTTGTTGCCTAACCCATTCGCTCTCTCACCATCGGCGCGACCTTCGTCCCGAACAGTTCGATGCTGGTCATGAGCCTGTCGTGCGGCATCGTTCCGTTGGCGTATTTCATCTCGAAACGGGATAGACCCAGCAACTTCATCGTGTTGACGATCTTGGCTGCGACCGTCTCCGGCGATCCGACATACAGCGCGCCGTCGGGTCCCGCTTCCCGGTCGAAGTGCGCGCGGCCGATGGGCGACCATCCGCGCTCGGCGCCGATCCGATTCATCAGCCCGGCGTAGTGGGGCCACAATTCTTCCTTTGCTTGTTCGTCGGTGGCGGCCACGTGTCCCGGCGAGTGCACGCCGATGGGAAGCTCCGGCTTCGTGAATCGTTCGAGCATTTGGCGATAGAGCTGAGCGTACCCGGCGAAGCGCTGCGCACCGCCTCCGATGATCGCCAGGATGAGAGGCAAACCGTAGTGCGCGGCGCGCACGACCGACTCGGGGCTTCCGCCCACGGCCACCCACGTGCGCAGCGTCCCCTTCTCGATCGGCGGATACACCGTCTGATTCGACAATGGCGCGCGGAGCCGGCCGCTCCACGTCACCGGCTGTCCTTTGAGCAGCTCCGCGAAGAGATTGAGCTTCTCTTCGAAGAGCGCCTCATAGTTGGACATGTCGTAGCCGAAGAGTGGAAACGACTCGGTGAACGATCCACGGCCAACGATGACCTCCGCCCGTCCATTGGAGATCGCGTTGAGGGTGGAGAACCGCTCGAAGACGCGAACCGGATCGTCGGTGCTGAGGACCGTCACGGCGGAACCCAGGTAGATGCGGGCGGATTTACTGGCGATGGCAGCGAGGACGACTTCAGGCGCGGAGACGGAGAAGTCCTTGCGGTGATGTTCGCCGACGCAGAAGAAGTCGAGCCCGACCTGATCGGCGAGTGCGCCCTGCTCGACGACCTGGCGGAGCGCGTCTGCCTGAGTCAGCTGTTTCCCCTCGGAATCAACCGTGACATCTCCAAACGTATCGAGACCCAATTCAATTCTTTGCGTCATCTCGGTGCATGTTCCTTGGAAGCGAAGGCGCAGCGGTGACTGGCCTGTCTGGGATTGGAAGGTTGAGCACCACCCAAGGCGTCCGCTCGTGAAATCTCGGCAGCCGCCAGGCTGGTTGCCAGTGTCTTTAGCGTCTTTCAGCGCTCCGCGCGCCTCGGCTCGCTATGCGGGTTACAACGAGCACACGCTGACGCAACGAGCCGCACAGCGGTCCAATTGTAGCTGACCTTCTGAACGGCGAGTCTGGCCCTCAGCTCTGATATTCGTCGATATCCGAGAAATTCGAGTGATTTTCGCCTCTTGATCGCCATTGCCATTCGATCATATAGTGTGGCGAAGATAGAGCGAAAATCCATGGCGCACCCAGCCGTTGCCGTCCTCGAATCCGCGCTTCGCGCCCGCAAGCTCGATCGCACGCTGACGACCATGCTGCCGTCGTGGCAATGGACGGATCCCTCGAATCTGCTGTCGACGGATATTCCCCTCGTCGATGCCTGCCTGCGAGGCGGGGTGCCGCGCGGTCAGTTGTCGGAGTTGACGGGAGCCTGTTCATCCGGACGGATGACGCTGTTGCTGCAACTCATGGCGGCCGCAACGCGTCGGGGAGAGATTGCGGCTCTCGTCGATACGTTTGATCGCTTCGACGTCGCCTCCGCAGCAGCAGCGGGTGTGGATCTCGATCGATTGCTGTGGATAAGAGGCTGGGGATTTGGGCCTCGGGACTCGGAGCTCGAGACTCGGGGTTCGGGAATGCAGAACGCAAGAACCGAGAACGCAAGAACTCGGACCATGGAATCCCGGATCCCGGATCCCGGGTCCCGGATCCCCAGCCCCCAGTCCCGGATCCCGAGTTCCATCGATCGTGCAATTGATCGCGCGCTCAAGGCGCTCAATCTGGTGCTCCAGGCCGGTGGGTTCGGCATTGTCGCGATTGATCTGGCAGAGGTGCCCACTGTGACGCTCCGGCAGATTCCCTTTACGACGTGGCCGCGCATGCAACGCGTGATCGAAGGAAGCGACATGGCATGCGTGCTGGTGACGCCGGAGCCGCTGGCGCGCAGTGCAGGTGGCCTGACGTTATCGCTGGCCAGTCGATCGACATGGGCTGGTCTGTCGGATCGCAGTCACGTGTTGCAGGGGATCGATCTCCGTGTGCGTGTCGTGTCACCGCGGAAGCGGATTGATGGCGACGTGCGCGTGCGCGCGTCGGTTCCGTAGGGCAGTCCCGTCGGCCGGTCCTGCTTGTGGACCCGGCCGGTCTATTGAGCAAGACGGGCGGTCTGTAGAACAAGAGCCGCCCTACGCGGTGCGGAGGTATCTGTGTTCGGCGCATTGTCGACAGTAGAAGGCGTTCCCTCCGGCGTGCTGGAGGAGGTCGCGCGCGAGTTCTCTCCGCGCATCGAGGTATGCAGCCCCACCGAGATCGTGCTGGATCTGGACGGCCTGACGCGCTTGTTCGGTGAAGCGCGCACGATTGCAGAGGAATTGCGACGAACGGCCGCCGATCGCGGATTGCGGGTGCGCGTCGCGATCGCGGGCACGCGAACAGCGGCGCGACTGCTCGTGCGGTATCGCGCCGGTCTCACGATCATCGAGCCGGGCAACGAGGCAGCCGCGGTGGCACCGTTGCCAATTACGCTGCTTGGAGAGCTGGATCGGGTCGCGGATCCCCGGATCCCCAGTCCCGAGTCCCGGATCCCGACTCCCGAGTCCCGAGTCCCGGATCAGATCGCCACATTCCGTCATTGGGGCTTGCGAACGCTTGGCGATCTGGCGGCATTGCCCGCAGATGATCTCGCCGCGCGGCTCGGCCGTCAGCAGACGGACTGGCAGCGTCTGGCTCGCGGGGAAGACGCACGTCCGCTGGTACCCGCTGTTCCCGAAGAGCGATTCGAGCAGTCGCTCGATCTCGAGTGGCCCATCGAGGAGCTCGAGCCGCTGTCCTTCGTGCTCGGGCGCCTGATGGATCGACTCGAGGCTCACCTGGAGCAGCGTGACCGCGGCGCGGCTGTCCTTCACGTGCGCCTGGATCTGATCAAAACGGATGGCGCGACGCGTGAGGTGCACGAGCGGTCGCTGCAATTGCCGGTTGCGATTCGCGACGCGCGTACGCTGCGCACGCTCGCATTGCTCGATCTCGAATCACATCCCCCGGCTGCGGCGATCGATCGCGTGACGGTGGCAGTAGATCCCACTCCCGGGCGCATCATCCAGTTTTCGCTGCTGACGCGTCCGTTGCCCTCTCCGGAGCAAGTCTCCACGCTCATGGCGCGTCTCCAGGCGCTCATGGGCGAGACACGTTGTGGATCGCCAGCGTTGGTCGACTCGTGGGAGCCAGGGGCGTTTGTCATGAAACCGTTCATGCCGGGATCCGGGATTCGGGACTCGGGACTTGCCGGATCCGGAATCCCGGATTCCGAGTCCCGAGTGACGACAGCACTCCGCCGGTTTCGTCATCCAGTGCCGATCCGCGTCCACGTGACGCAGGGCAAGCCAGCGAGCGTTTCGATCATGCGGCGCGGTTTGAACGGGGGAGTCGTCGATTCGTGCGCCGGCCCCTGGCGTACATCGGGCGGATGGTGGACATCCGGAATTCGGGAACTCGGAACACGAGAACCCGCAACGTTGAATTCCCGGATCCCGAGTCCCGGATCCCGGGCCCCGAGTCCCGAATCTCGAGCCGCGGTGCCGTGGGATAGAGACGAATGGGACGTGGCGCTTGCTGATGGGCCGACGTATCGGGTGTTCCGCGAGCGCCATTCGGACACATGGTTTCTCGAAGGGGTTGTTGATTGATGCCGTTGGGAGTTGGGAGTTGGTCGAGCGACAGTCGTTGGGAGTGGACAGAGTTCAGTCGTGTACATCGAGCTTCACGCCGCGTCGGCCTTCAGCTTTCTTCAGGGCGCCTCGTTGCCCGAAACGCTCGTCGAGCGCGCGGCGGCGCTCGGCTACCCGGCGCTGGCGCTGCTCGATGCCGATGGCCTGTACGGCGCGCCGCGGTTTCATAAAGCGGCGAAGCAGGCAGGACTCCGCGCGATTATCGGGGCAGAGCTAACCATCGACTCGGCACTCGGGACTCGGAGCTCGGGACCCGGGATACAAAAAACACAACAATCCACAGTACCGAATGCGCGAATCCCGAGCCGCGGATCCCGAACCCCGGATCCCGAGCCTCGAGCCCCGAGCCCCGGATCCCGGATCCCGGCGCAATGGCGTCTTCCCGTTCTCGTCGCCTCCGCCGAAGGCTACAGGAATCTTTGTCGCCTCGTCACCCGCATGAAGCTGCGCGCACCGAAGGGTGAAGGCGCGCTCACGCTCGAAGAGTTCGATGGCTTCACGACTGGTCTCGTCGCGCTGGCTGGCCGGCCCGTTCTTGATACCCGGCATCACGGTGTAGGCGGGTTGCTCGATCGACTCGTCGGTCTTTTCGGACGCGGCAACGTCTGTGTCGAGTTGCAGCGCCATCTCCTGCGTGACGAGGAATGTGAAAACGCCGCGTTGACGGAACTGGCGCGCGGATTTCGCGTACCGATCGTGGCGACCAACGACGTCCGCTGTGCGACGCCTGCCGAGCGCCCCCTCTTCGACGTCTTGACGTGCGTGCGTCATCATACGACGCTCGATGCAGCGGGGCGACGCCTGGCACGCAACGCCGAACGCTACCTCAAGTCGCCCGAGGTGATGGCGGAACTGTTCTCCGATCTTCCCGATGCGCTTGCGGGAACGATCGCGCTGGCCGAGCGGCTCGAGTACACGATGGCGGATCTGGGATATCAATTTCCGATCTACCCCGTGCCGCCTGGCGAGACTGCGGCCTCATTCCTCCGTCACATCACCGAGGCGGGCGCGCGCGATCGCTATCGCCCGTATCAGGACAAGGCGCGGGCACAGATTGCCCGCGAGCTCGATCTCATCGAGAAGCTCGATCTCGCCGGCTACTTCCTGATCGTCTGGGACATCGTCAATTACTGCCGTCAGCAGAACATCCTCGTGCAGGGCAGAGGATCAGCGGCCAATAGCGCCGTCTGTTACAGCCTTGGGATTACGGCGGTCGATCCCATCAGGATGGAGCTGCTGTTCGAGCGGTTCCTGTCGGAAGAGCGTGGCGAATGGCCGGATATCGATCTCGATCTGCCGAGCGGCGATCGGCGCGAGCAGGTGATTCAGCACGTCTACGAGAAGTACGGTCAGCGCGGGGCCGCCATGACCGCCAACGTCATCACGTATCGCGGCAAGAGCGCCGCACGCGAGGTGGGAAAGGCGCTGTCGCTCGACGAGGAGCGCATCGATCGGCTCGCCAGGGTGATGCACGCCTTCGAGTTCACCGATCCGAACGAAACACTGGCGCGCAACATGGAAGCGGCCGGCCTGTCGCTCGATATGCCGCGCGTGCGCGCGTTTGCCGAGTTGTGGATGGCCATCCAGGATCTGCCGCGTCATCTCGGCCAGCATTCCGGCGGCATGGTGGTGGCACAAGGGGCACTGGATACGGTGGTGCCGCTCGAGCCCGCCAGCATGCCCGGGCGCGTGGTCATCCAGTGGGACAAAGACGACTGCGCCGACATGGGGATCGTCAAGGTCGATCTGCTCGGCCTCGGCATGATGGCAGTGCTGCAAGATGCCATTGAACTGGTCAATACCGGGGCTCGCGACTCGGGGCTCGGGACTCGCTCAGGGATCGAGGCCCGGAACCCTGATCCCGAGAACCCGCAACATTCGCCCGAGTCCCGGATCGCCGACTTCGGAGCCCGGATCCCGAGTCCCGAGCCCCGGATCCCGAGTCCCGAGCCCCGAGCCGAGCGATTCGATCTCGCTCATCTCCCTCCAGACGATCCAACGGTCTACGACATGTTGCAGAAGGCCGAGACGATCGGTGTCTTCCAGGTCGAATCCCGCGCGCAGATGGCGACGCTGCCGCGCCTCAAGCCGAAGAACTTCTACGACCTCGTCGTGGAGGTCGCCATCATCCGCCCGGGTCCCATCGTCGGGCAGATGGTGCACCCCTATCTCAATCGACGAGCGGGCAGGGAGCCGGTCGTCCCGCTCCATCCCTCGCTCGAGCCGGTGCTCAAACGAACGCTGGGAGTCCCGCTCTTCCAGGAGCAGTTGCTGCGCATGGCGATGGTGGCGGCCGGGTTCACCGGCGGTCAGGCCGAAGAATTGCGCCGCGCGATGGGCTTCAAGCGTTCGGAGAAGCGCATGAAGCAGATCGAGATACAGCTTCGCGAGGGGATGGCGCGGAATCGCATCACCGGTGAGACCGCCGAGCGGATCATCACGTCGATCACGTCATTCGCTTTGTACGGGTTTCCCGAATCGCACGCGGCGAGCTTTGCGCTGCTGGCCTACGCGAGCGCGTATCTGAAAGCGCATTTCCCAGCCGCGTTCTACACGGCGCTCCTCAACAACCAGCCGATGGGGTTCTATCACCCGGCGACGCTCGTCAAGGACGCGCAGCGTCGCGGTGTCCGCTTCCATCCTATCGACGTGCAGCATTCCGACTGGCTCTGTCGCGTCGAGAACGATGGCGGCGTTCGCATCGGCTTCATGTACGTGAACGGCTTGCGAAAAGACACGGGGCAGGCGATGGCGGCATTCGATCGAACGAAACACGTGGCCCCGCCACTCTTGTGCGCGAAATGTGGCTGCGACGACGACTCCATGATCGAAGTTGTGAGGGATGGGGCTTCCCGAGCCCCGAGCCCCGAGTCCCGAGGCCTGAGCCGAACGTACTACTGCAACATCTGCTCACATGAATGGACAGTCGAACTCCGTCCTGCCGGGCGATTCAAGTCGATCAAGGATGTCGTGCAGCGAACCGGTCTGCGCCGCGACGAGTTGACGACGCTCGCCGATATTGGAGCGCTCAATGCATTTACCAGCGAACGACGGACCGCGCTGTGGCAGGTTGAGCGCTCTGTACGGCCTGCTGGCGATCTGTATGCAGGCCACGACGACGAACCCCGAGCCCCGGGTCCCGGATCCCGAGTCCCGGATCCCGAGCCCCCAGTCCCGAGTCCGTTGCGAGCCATGGATGCAAGCGAGCGGCTGCAGGCTGACTACGCCGGAATGGGCCTGACGATCGGTCCGCATCCGATGGCGTTACGGCGCAGCGAGCTGGCGCTGCGTGGTGTGCTGCGCGCGGCCGACCTGCCGCGCACGCGTGATGGCCGCCGTGTGCGCATTGCGGGCATGGTCATCACACGGCAGCGGCCGGGAACGGCCAAGGGCTTCGTCTTCCTCACCCTTGAAGATGAAACCGGCATCTCGAACGTCATCATTCGCCCCGATCTCTACGACCGGGAGCGCACGGCCGTCGTGCGTCAACCATTCCTGATGATTGAAGGCGTGCTGCAACATCAGGACGGCGTGCTGTCCGTGCGCGCCGAACGCATCGAGAGTATCCAGGGTGCCGCCGCGATCGATGCCCACGATTTCTATTAACAAATGCCTGACGATCACGATCCAGCCAGGTTCAGACGCATCCGTCGGCCCTAAAGGTACGGCAGACAGGGACTACAATTTCCACCAGTGAAAGCGTCGCTCTCAGCCGTTGCCGTCCTTCTCGTCGTGGCACTTCCCTCTATGTCCGAGGCCCAGCGCTGCGATCGACAGTGCCTCGGCGATTTCATCACCACCTATCTGGAGGCACTGGTCGCTCACGATCCAGAGAGACTTCATGTCAGCAGCCGTGTGCGGTTCACCGAAGACACCGTCGAAATGAAGCTGGGCGAGGGTCTCTGGAAAACGGCAACCGCACTCCGGCCCTACCGCCAGGATTTTCTCGACGTTCGCGAGGGAGTAGCAGGAACGCACACCGTTGTCGAAGAGAACGGCCAGCCGGTGCTGCTCGCCCTTCGATTGAAGGTATTCGCCCTCGCGCTGTCAGAGGTCGAGACGATGGTCGTCAGAAACCGGGAGGAAGGCGTGCTCTTTCAGCCCGATGCATTCACGAAGCCCACCGCAGGCATGGCATACGCCCCGAACAAGTCGGAGCTGAACACTCGCGAAGAGATGATTCGGATTGCGTCGCTGTATCCCGCCGGCCTTCGCGCGGGCAGCTTCCTCATGCCCGACGTACCACTGTCGAGCGACGCCTACCGCGTCGAGAATGGCCAGAAAATGGCCGGGCCCGGCTGCACCTTCCGCCCGCCCAGCTGCGAGAACATGAAGGCCCAGGCGGTCCCGAAGCTCCCGGGTGTGACGTACCGCGTGCTCGCCGTTGACGAGGAGATGGGCGTCGTGTGGCTGCGTCAGGACTTCGGCGCCGGTTCGGTGCCCCGCGGTCAGGCCGACACGATGATCTCGACGTTCGAGGCATTCAAGGTGTACGGCGGGATGATTCACGCCGCGGAAGCGATCCTCGAAGTGGAGTCCGTCGGAACGCCCTCCGGTTGGGATCCGCCTTTCAGTCATTGAGAATGCGCCTGCTGTTGGCCGCCGGCGTGCTCTGTGCGGCGTTTCTCCTCATCTACCTTCCAGACATCGGCCACGGCTTCCTCAAAGACGATTTCGTCTGGATCCTGTCGAGCCGCGCGGCCGACCTGAGCGATGCCCTTGCGCTGTTCAAGGCGAACGTGGGTTTCTATCGGCCGCTGGTATCGCTCACCTTCGCTGCCGACTACGGTATGTGGGGCATGCGGCCATTCGGATATGGGCTGACGAATCTCGCCGTGTTCAGCGGCTGTGTCGTGCTGCTTTACGCACTCGCGCGGCGATTCACCCTGTCGCCGCCCGCCGCCCTGTTGACCGTTGCCGTGTGGGCCTTCAACTTTCACGGTGTCAACATGGCACTGCTCTGGCTGAGCGGACGCACATCGTTGCTCGTGACGTTCTTTTCTCTGTCGACAGCGCACGCTGTCCTCATGGGAGCGCCGCTGGCCGGCGGTATGCTCTGCCTCGCGGCCCTGCTCTCGAAGGAAGAGGCCACGTTGTTGCCGCTGTTGATATCGATTTACGTGTTCACCGTGCAGCCGCCTCCATTCACGTCGAGATCGCGCCAGACGCTGTTGCGCGTCTGGCCGCTGTGGGCGGCGCTTGCCGTCTACGCAGTGCTGCGGTTGCGGAGCGGTGCCTTCGGCTTCTCGAATGCGCCCTGGTACTACCAGCTCTCGACAGCGCAGACAGCGCGGAACCTGGTCGAGTACGCCGACCGCAGCGCAACGGTTGCAGTCGCCGTCATTCTGATTCTCATCATCGCCTGCCGGCGGAGGCCCGAGCTGGATGACCCGGGGCGGCGCGCCGTGCTCTTCTCCATGCTCTGGATCGTCGGGACCTTTGCCATCACGCTGTGGCTTCCGGTGCGATCAAGTCTCTACGCGTTGCTGCCGTCGATCGGCTCGAGTCTCATTGCCGGCGCTTGTGCGGCCTGGGCCATCCGGAGCAACTCCGAGCGCTTTCGGCGGGCCGTGATCGCGCTGACGGTGCTCGTCGTGCTGCTGATTCCCGTGTATCGAATCAGGAACGTGCGATGGGTGGGGATTGCCGATATTTCCAACTACATCATGAAGACCGTTGAAGCCAGCGTCCCCGATACCACCTCCGGCGGCCGCATCGTTATCGTCGATTCGCGCGACGAGCGATTCGATCTCGATTCGACCTTTTCCGGGATGTTCCCCGAGGCGGTGACCCTGGTCGCCGGACCCGATTGGAACGGCGAGATTATTCCCGTCGGCGAGGCGGTGCCCGACGACGTCCGGCTGCTGTTTCACTACACGGCCGGGCGACTGATTCCGATCGGACGCGATAACGACTCGCGATGAGCATGCGCATCGGTGTCGACGTGGGAGGGACGAAGATCGAGGCCGTCTCGCTCGACGGTGCCCGCGAGATCGGACGGCTTCGTGTCGATACCCCACGCGACGACTACGAGGCGACGCTCGATGCCATTCGCGCGCTGGTCGGCGATCTCGAGCGAGCCGCGGGTGCGACCGGCACCGTCGGCATCGGCATTCCAGGCACGATCGCGACGGCGACGGGGCTCGTCAAGAACGCCAACTCGACGTGGCTGATCGGCAAGCCGCTTCAGCGCGACGTCGAAGCGCGACTCGGTCGCCCGGTGCGAGTTGCCAATGACGCCAACTGCTTCGCGATGTCGGAGGCCAGTGACGGGGCAGCCGCCGGAGTCGAGATCGTGTTTGGGGTGATCGTTGGCACGGGAACGGGCGCAGGAATCGTCGTGCGCGGGCAGGTGCTGACCGGTGCCAATGGCATCGCCGGTGAATGGGGTCATAACGCCTTGCCGTGGCCCGGCGATGACGAGCATCCAGGTCCATCGTGTTATTGCGGCAAACACGGGTGCATCGAGACGTTCTTGTCGGGGCCGGGGATGACCGCCGATCACGAGCGGCACACCGGGCAGCGTGTAATGCCTCGCGCGATTGAGCATGCCGCCGCTCGCGGCGAAGCCGCCGCGAGCGCCGCGATGGAACGCTATGAGCTGCGGATGGCGCGTGCGCTGGCCAGCGTGATCAACATCCTCGATCCGGATGTCATCGTTCTCGGTGGCGGGATGTCAAAGATCGATCGCCTCTACGAGAACGTGCCTCGCCTGTGGGGCCAATGGGTGTTTGCGGCCACCGGGTCGACGCCAGACGTTCGGACGCGTTTGACACGAGCAGCGCACGGCGATGCCAGCGGTGTTCGCGGCGCTGCCTGGCTGTGGCCGGGCTAGGGCAGTTTTCTTGTTCGTGTAGCCGCGTTCCTTCGTCCCGGCCTCAGTGACTGTCCTGGGCGGCTTCGAACCAGAAAGTCCTTGATGACCTGCTCCATTGGATCGGCGCCATTCTGCGCCGTCACGTGCCCAGGGGCAGCCGCCGCAAGCATGACCAAGGGACATGCAACGCCAGAGCATCCGAAACGGTGGTGGCAGGTCTCATCTTCCCTCGAATGCTGCCGACGCTATTTGCCCCAGACGTATCCGAACGTGAACCCATGCAGCACTTCCGCTTCGCGATTGGCATTCGGAACGGGATCACCGATGCCGAATTCATCGTTCGTGAACCCATTCGGATACAGCCGAAGGGTGTACGACATGTTCCACTTCTGCTTGATCGTGATGCCAATTGGCCTGAACTTCAGACCGAATTTGTCAAACGCGCTGTGGTCGGCGCCGTAGAGCAGGTCCCATGAAATGCCGATCAAGCCATGGTGGTAGTCCACGACTTTGTCGCGACTCGAATAGGAACGCATTTCAAGCATCGGCTCGAACGCAATCATGTGTTGTTTGAACCACTCGTACGACGCGGTCTCCGAGTCGTAGCCGGTCGACGTGTAGAATCCGGTATCCAGCGACAGCCAGACCCTCCGCTTCTGGCGAGGTTCCAGCTTGCCAGCGAAGCGGTAATCCAACCCTCGGCATTCCGATATGTTGTTCTGAATGTCGTACTCGCAGTGCAGAACGAGGCCGACCATCTGCGGGCCGCTCATCGTCCAGATCCAATCGATGATGCTGGCGTGAGCCGCGCTCGGATGCGCCAGCAGCGCGACAGACACGAGTAGCAGGAGCCCGAGGTATTTACGAAGCATACTGTGCCTCCTCGCGGCAGTTACTTCAATTCGGGGACCGGTTGAAACAGCGCCACTCTCGCCGCATTGCGGCGAAGACCAGGGTCGTCCACGCGAACACGCATGGACCGGCGTGCACCGGGTGCCGGGTTGTAGAGCAGCAACTCGTCATCACTGATACCAATAACGAACAGCGGTTGGTTCTGTAACAGCACGACCTCGCGGAGGTCCCAGATCGCCGGCCGCACAACCATTTCGAACAAAATCGCGAGGAAGGCCACGATGCCCGCCGCCCACTTCAGCATTCGAACGCGGCTCGGCTCGGGGGCGCGCTTCTCGAGGTGAGGAAACCAGAACCAGACGGCGAGCCCCATGATGAAGCTCAACACCGTGGATGCGTAAACCTGGTCGCGGTGGGTGTCGCGACCAGCCGGACCCAGTATCGACAGGTCCAATGTCTCCGGGCGGGCGTCGAGAGCGAGCGCGGTCAGACCGTGGTAGTAGATATCCCAGAACCACCACACGAACACAGCAAGTCCGAGGACACCAGCGCACACGATCCAGCCGGCCTGCACTGACGGATCCATGGCTGCCGTGAGTTGCAGGAATCGCCGGCGAAGGGGATCGCCCCGACGAAAGAGGAGCGCCCGCAGTCCGACCAATGCGGCCACCACGACCGCGTAGAAGGTCCACACGACCGCGAATGGCGCAAGCGAACGAAGGCCCCACTTCAAATGATCCGCCGCGCTCGCGCCGAACATCGGATCGATGTGCAGCATTGACTCGAACAGCCTGGATGTGACGTATCCGAAGATATACGCAGCGACCACAATGCCGATCGTGAGGCGTCCGGCGCGCGCCAGTTTCTTGAGCCACGTGTCGCTCGCCTTCTCCCTCTCTTGGCTGAGTGCGTCGTAGAACTCACCAGCGCTGGCAAAGCGCCGAATGGGGTCGGGGTCGATGGCGCGTTCGACGATCCTGACGAAGGACGCGGGCAGATCAGGCCGCGCATCTCTGAGACGGCGGCGCTCTCCTTTGGCGTGAGCCTCCATCAGCCGCTCGAGCGACGTGCCGTTCACGGGAAACTGGCCGGTGACGAGGTGATACAGGAGCACGCCAAGCGCATAGATGTCGGTCGAGACGCTGGCCGTATGGCTCGTCAGGATTTCCGGCGCCAGATAGAGCGGCGTCCCTCTCACTCGCCCTGGCGTCGTTCCACCCATGAACTCGCCCGCGCCGAAGTCCATGAGGACGATACGGCCGCCCTCGGCGGCGCGCATCACGTTCTGCGCTTTGACGTCGCGATGAACCAGGTTCGCTCGATGCACCGCGGCGAGGGCGAGGCACACTTCTTGTCCGATCGCTGTTGCTTCGTCGGCACCCAAAGGTCCCGTCTCCAGCAGGTCGGCCAGCGTGTTGCCTTCGATCAAATCCATCCAGAAGCCGACCCGTCCATCGTGCATGTCGGCGCCGTGCACCGACACGACGTTCGGATGCCGCACCCGCGCCAGCCTGCGCGCTTCGTGCAGGATGCGCGACGAGAAATCGGTCTGGGCGATCTCGGGTTTGAGGAGCTTCAGCGCGACGGGATGATCGAGCCAGGTGTCGTGCGCGTGATAGACCTCGCCGAAGGCCCCCTGTCCGATCCGGCGGCGAAGCACGAGATGACCCCATTGCCCAATGCCGGCGTCGGCCCCACCGGCCTCTCTGGCGCGCACGCGGCCGATGTGCGCATAGCCATCGAATTCGGGACCGGTGCTGGCGACGGTGACAGGATCGTCGACTGCCGTACGATGCTGTTCGGCAATCTCGGAAATGATGCGGAGATGTTCGAGGAGTCTGCGACGGACGTCATCTGGCGCGAGCTTGTCGTACTTCTCCCAGTCGATCGATTCTCCATCGGCGACCGACTCTGCCAGCTTGTCGAGGAAATCGGAGTCCTCGTCCATCCGCTTGTGGAGGGTACATCACTCGTCCATCGCGGTGATGAGATTCCTCACAGCCCGCGATACTGCCATTCGCGCCGCGGCCGCCGACGGCTTGCCCAGCGCGATTGCCACTTCCTCGTAGCTTTGTTGGAGCTCCAGCCGGGCGATGATCGCCTCCTGCTCCGCGGGACGGAGTCGGGCGAGCGCGGCTTCATAGCGCTCCAACCGCTGGCGTCCGATGACGTGCTCCAGCGGTGTCGGCGCCGGATCGGCGTAGTTTTCTGGCAGTTCTTCAGCCGAAGGCCTGGCCCGGTGCTTACGAATTTCGTCGCGGATGTGGTTGGCGATGACCTGCCGCAGGTAGGCCTGCAATGCGCCTGGATGGCGCACCTCGAAATGTTTGAGGTGAGGCAGGGATCGGATCACAGCGTTCTGCACCAGATCCTGCGTATCCGCCAGGCTGCGCGCCCAGACCGGCAGTCGTCCCCGGGCCCAACGACGTAGCGGCGGAAGCGATCGCTCCACCAGCAAGTCGACCGCCTCCTCGTCGCCGCGCTTGTACCGTTCGAGCAGGTCGATAGTGCTGGTCAGTTGCAGAGGCGGTGCGTCTTTGGAGATGGTGAGATCGTCCTCGCTGGAGGTCATCGATTCGTTCCCTTCTATTACGTTAACGAGCGGACCG
>JBKPNV010000393.1:0-13676 GCA_046732795.1 Acidobacteriota bacterium | reverse complement strand
TTCTTCTGCAGGGACGTACGCTGATCGTCGCGAATGAGCGACATGTCGTAGTCTAACGACACATCGACCAGCGGCATTTCCGAGTTCAATTCGGCCACCGTCTTCATCGAGAAGACTTCCTCATCGGTAAGCGGCCTCGGCGGCGCGGGCGCGGGAGCCGGCGGCGGCGGTGGTGGCGGCGGTGGAGGAGGAGGCGGTGCCGGTGCAGCGGGAGGCGCGGGTGGCGGCGGTGGTGGCGGCGGAACCTTCTTCGAGCACGCCGACACAGTCAGCGCGACGAGCAACACGATAGTCATCAACCACACGAACCGGCGCAGACTCATTGGCAATCTCTCCTGCGTTTAGTGCGTTTCGTCGTAGAGCGCAGGCTCGAGCCTGCGCGGTCACTTCGACGCGCGGGCTGAAGCCCCCCGCCTCTACGTCGTTGTCGAAAACGCTCTCGCTGTAGCTGGGACGGTTGGAGCTTAGCGTCCGATCGATCCCGTGTCAATGAATGTCGGCACGAGAAGAAGAAGACTGCAGTGGTGCGAACGCGAATGTGGTTTGAACGTCTGACGCTTGAGAGGCCGCTGCGTCAGGCAGGATCCAGGCGGATGCCTTCATTGAGGCTGCCCATCCGATAACCCTGAAGATCGATGGTGACGTGTCGGTAGCCGACGGCCCGTATCTCCTGGATGATGCGGGCACGAATGTCGGGATCGAGCGCGCGCGCGAGTTCTTCGTTCGCGATTTCGAGTCGCGCCAGCGTCGCTGCCGTTCCGCCCTGAGCCGGCGACGCGAGCTCGTGATGACGAACCCGGCATATTCGAAAGCCGAGCGATCGCAGGACCTCCTCAGCCCGTTCGATTGCGCGCAGTTTCTCGCGGGTAACTTCGGAATGGTACGGAATGCGCGAGGACAGGCATGCCGACGCGGGCTCGTCCCACGTGCGCAGGCCGGCGCGGTGCGACAACTCACGAATGTCCCTCTTGGTCAGGCCGGCTTCGTCAAGGGGACTTCGTACGCCAAACTCGCGCGCCGCCTGCCGGCCGGGCCGATAGTCGCCACGATCGTCGGCATTGTTGCCGTCGGCGACGACCGCAAACCCGCGATCGGTGGCAATACCGGTCAACGCTGTATAGAGTTCGTGCTTGCAGTAGTAGCAGCGATTGGTCGGGTTCGCCTTGTACTCCGCGCGATCGAGTTCGGACGTCTGGATGATCTCGTGGCGCAGACCGGCTTCGCGGGCAACGGTTACGGCAAGCTGGCGATGGCGATCGGGGTAACTCGGGCTATCGGCGGTAATACAGAGGACCGATTGTCCCAGGACGTCCGTGGCTGCCCAGGCGAGAAAGGCGCTGTCGGCGCCCCCGCTGAACGCGACGATGAGCGAGTCATAACCGGCCAGCAGAGCTCGGAGACGTGTCTCCTTGATCTCGAGCGCTTCTGACCGTCCAGGATCACTCGTCGTAATCCTCCTCGTCCTCGTCGTCTTCGTCGAGGTCGTCTTCATCGTCGTCCTCGTCTTCGTCTTCGTCCTCCTCGAGGTCGTCGTCATCGAGGTCTTCGTCGTCCTCGTCAGCGACGTCGAGTTCGTCGGAGCCCACCATGACGAGGCTTTTGCCGCACTCCGGACAACTCAGGCGGTCACCCTCCTCGAGGTCCTCGGTGTCAATCTCGTCGAATTCGCACTCAGGGCAGGTCGCCATACGGGCTCCATCAATCGAACGGACGCTCGAAAATATCCGGGGACGGAGGGTCGCGAGCGAATGTGTCCTCTTCCCGGCCAAGATTCGAATTATAGGTCGGCGGCACGGATTTCGCCAACGAACCCTAACGATCACGCTAGCGATCACCGATAGAACTTTCGATGACCGTCGCGACTAGGCTCGCCAGGCGAACCGTGCTGGTCGCTGACGATACGGCGTTCGTGCGCGATCGCTTCAGGGCGGCCATCGAGTCGGCGGGTCACAAAGCCGTTACCGTGCAGACCGGGCAGGAACTGCTGGCACAGGTCCGAGTCAACTCGAAAATTGACCTGATCGTTCTCGATCTGCGATTGCCGCAAGGCAACGGCATCATGCTGCTGCACGCCATCCGCAAGCTCGACAATCGTGCAGCGATCGTCGTGTTCAGCGGAACGATCGCGAACGCCGATGAAGTACGACAGCTTGAAACGATCGGCGTGCTCGGCTACGTGAATGAGTACACGGCCGTTCATCACATCCTGCCCTCGCTCCTGCCCCACCTCTTTCCCAAGGCGGTCAATCGGCGCTCGAGCCCGCGCGTCACGCTGGGCATTCCGATCGCTTACCGCTTTGGCAATACGATCGCGGCCGCGCTCACGATTAACATCAGCCACGGCGGCATTGCGATCCGCACCACCAACCCCCTTGCGGTGGATACGCCGGTCAGGGTCCGGTTCCGGCTACCCAATGGAACTGGCGAAATCGACGCGCAGGGCCGCGTAGCGTGGGCAGATCGACGGCTCGGAATGGGCGTGCGCTTCACGAAGATCGACGAGCCAGAGCAGGCGCAAATCGACGATTACGTCCATTCGCACTTCTTCTCGAACCGGAAGGCTTAAATGGGGTCGGGAGTCATTTGATCAGGACACACTGGCGAGTGTCCTCAACAAATGACTCCCGACCCCATTTACTGCCGCCACGAGAGGACCGAAATTACACCCGGTGTCATTTCGCGCGCAGCAGACGCAGCGCGTTGGCGACGACGATGACGGAGGCGCCCGTATCCGCAAGCACGGCCATCCAGAGCGTCGCCGCGCCGGTCAGTGCCGTTACGAGAAAAATCGCCTTGAGCGCCAATGACACGACCAGGTTCGTCCTGATGTTGCGAACCGTTGCGCGTGCCAGTCGCAGCGCGTAAGGCAGCTTCAGCAGCTCGCCGGACATCAGCGCGACGTCCGCCGTTTCGAGAGCCGCATCCGAAGCGGCGGCGCCCATGGCGACGCCGACGTCAGCAGCTGCCAGCGCGGGTGCGTCGTTGACCCCATCGCCAACCATCAGGACCGCGCCGTCCGCTCGCATCGCAAGGATGCGCGCGTGCTTTTCGTCCGGCATCAGCCCGTGGTGAGCCTCGTCGAGCGCGAGTGTCGACGCCACTGCCCGCGCGGTCACCGCGTGATCGCCGGTCAGCATCGCCACGTGCCTGACACCATGTGAACGCAACATTTCGATCGTCTCGCGTGCGGTTTCCCGCACCGGGTCGGCGATGCTGATGAATCC
Organism: Acidobacteriota bacterium; assembly: GCA_046732795.1. Lineage (GTDB taxonomy): Bacteria > Acidobacteriota > Vicinamibacteria > Vicinamibacterales > UBA2999 > Gp6-AA40. The sequence continues at coordinate 10,452 of JBKPNV010000393.1, read as the reverse complement.
GACAAGCCGCCGATCGATGGCCACGCAGACGACCGTGTTGCCCCGACGCCGCAGCGCTTCGATCGCATCGGGCGGAACCTCTATCCCGCGCTCGGCAAGCATGAGATCGTTGCCAACGATGACGTGATTGTCGCCGATGTGCGCCTCGGCGCCGCGTCCCGGCGTTGACGTGAATCCTCGCGCCGGCGGCAGTTCCAGGCCAAGCTCACGCGCCCGATGCGTGATCGCGCGCGCGAGCGCGTGTTCCGAGCGTGTTTCGACTGCGGCCGTATGGCGCAGGACCTCGGTCGCCGTCTCCTTGTCCGTCGCAATCACGTCATTGACGCGCGGCTCACCACGCGTCAATGTCCCGGTCTTGTCGAAGGCAACGATGCGCACGTCGGCGAGCTTCTCGAGATGCGCGCCTCCCTTGATCAGCACACCATTTCGCGCCGCCGCGGAAAGCGCCGCCACGATCGACACTGGCGTGGAGATGACGAGCGCGCATGGGCAGGCGATGACGAGCAGCACCAGCGAGCGATAAAACCACGTCGCGGAGTCGCCGCCGGCAAACAGCGGCGGAACGACGGCAATCACTGCAGCGAGCGCGATCACCGCAGGTGTGTAGATGCGGGCAAATCGATCGATGAACGATTGAACTGGCGCACGCCGCGCCTGCGCTGCCTCGACGAGATGAATGATGCGAGCGAGGCGCGTGTCGCGGCCGACTCGGATCACTTCCAGATCGAGCGATCCCCGGCCGTTGATCGTGCCGGCGAATACCTCGTCGCCTGGCCCCTTGTCGACCGGGAGCGATTCTCCAGTGATCGGCGCCTCGTTGACATCGCCGTGTCCCGCCAGGATACGGCCATCGAGCGGAATCTTGTCGCCAGGTCGAACGATGATCTCGGCGCCCACGGGAATGCTCTCGACGGGGGCCCGGTATTCGACCCCGTTCTGCTTGACGAGAGCCTCTCGAGGTGAGAGTTCGACCAACGCGCGGATGGCCTGCCGGGCGCGCTCGAGAGTGCGCGCTTCCAGCCATTGCGCGAGGGCGAACAGGAAGACCACGCTGGCGCCCTCGACCCATTCTCGCAGCGTCATCGCGCCGACCACCGCAATGATCATCAGGACGTTGATGTCGATCGTGCGGGTTCGAAGCGCAACGAACGCCCGACGAGCGGGGAATGTCCCGCCGGCGACGGTGGCGACCATCAGTAGTCCGAGCGCGAGCGTCGAGCTCCATCCCCTGATCGCCAGCGCCGCGATGATTGCCGTTCCGGAAGCGACAGTCAGCCAGAAACGGATTCGAACGTCGGGACTGGATGCGCCTGGACCCTCGTGCTCGAGCCACATCCGCATACCCGTCTGCCCGACGGCATCGACGATAGCGGCCGTCGTGAGCTTTGCGGCGTCATAAGAAACGTGCAGGCGTTGGCCGACGAGGTCGGCCGAGAGCGCCTCCATGCCGGCCAGCGGACGGAGCCGGCGCTCGAGGATGACGACCTCTTCGTTACAATCCATGCCTTCCACGCGGAACACGGCTTCCGCGTGGATTTCGCACGTCGTGCACACCGGTGCCCGGGCTGTCGCCATCAGTCCCCGGCCGATCGGCCGTCCTCCAAGACATGGCGCAAGCCCTGCCGGAAAAGCGCCAGAACATGTTTGTCATCAAGGGCATAGAAGATCATCCGGCCCTCACGGCGCGATCGCACGATGCGCGTGTTTCGAAGTAACCGCAGCTGGTGAGACACTGCAGATTCAGTCACGCCGAGCTGGAGCGCCAGATCGCCCACACACAATTCCGACCTCGAGAGGGCGTCGAGAATGCGTACGCGAGTGGGATCTCCCAGCACGCGGAAGATCTCTGTCAGCCCTTCAACCGTGTGTGCATCGAGCGGCGACATCTGAATACTTGTTCATATATTACTACAATGGGCTTGCCGCGTCACCGCCGCTTCGGCTACGATCGCGCGTTGGGCGCCACTTAAGACTTGCGTGCTCTACAAGTTACACGTGGAGGGATGACAGGTGATCGAAGTTCAACATCTCACGAAGCGGTACGGCCCAGTCACGGCCGTCGACGACGTGAGCTTCAAGGCTGAGCGGGGAGAGATTCTCGGGTTCCTTGGACCGAACGGCGCGGGCAAGACGACCACCATGCGCGTGCTCACCGGGTACATGCCAGCCACCGACGGAAAGGCCATCGTCGCGGGCTATGACGTGCTCGAGAAACCGGTCGAAGCAAAGCGCAGGACCGGGTACTTGCCGGAGACGCCGCCCCTCTACCCCGATATGACAGTGTCCGACTACCTCGCTTTCTGCGCACGCATCAAAGGCGTGCCGAGGTCCGAGCGCGCGACGAGACTGCGCACCGTAATGGAGCGGACGCAGATCGCCGACGTCGCGACACGGCATTGCGCGAAGCTCTCGAAGGGGTACCGGCAGCGCGTCGGCCTCGCTCAGGCGCTGCTCCATAACCCGGAGGTGCTCATCCTCGACGAGCCCACAGCGGGCCTCGACCCGAAACAAATCATCGAAACCAGACGCCTCATCAAGGGCCTCGGCGGCGATCACACCATCATCCTCAGCACGCACATCCTCCCAGAAGTCAGTCAGACGTGTAATCGCATCGTCATCATCAACAAGGGGCGCGTGGTTGCCGTTGATACGCCCGACAATCTGACCGCTCGTCTCCGCGGGTCGGAAACGATGTACGTGCAGGTCGACACGATGGGCGCCGACGCGGAGGGAATGCTGTCAGCGATTCCGGGTGTGACGCGCGTATCTACGTCCGACCGGCGCGATTCCATCGCGGGCTACGAAGTGGATAGTGAAAGCGGACGCGATGTCCGCCGGGAACTGGCGGCGGCGATCGTCAATCGCGGATGGGGCTTGTTGGAGCTGCGACCGATGCGAATGGGGCTGGAAGAAATCTTCCTGAAGGTCATCACGGAGGATGCGGCCGTTCCCGAAGTCCCGACGGAGGTGAGCCATGAGTAACATCCTCGCGATCGCCCACAAGGAGCTGAAGGGATATTTCGCGTCGCCGATCGCGTATGTCGTGATCGGTCTCTACGCCATCATGTTCGGCTACTTCTTCTACGCTCTGCTGCTCTACTTCGACCGGCAGAGCATGCAGATGGCCGGACTGGGCGGGGCTCAGCCAGTCAACGTGAACGAGGGATTGATCAGGCCGGTGTTCCTGAATACCACTGTGATTTTTCTGTTCATCCTGCCAATGGTGACGATGCGCACGTACTCGGAGGAGAAGCGCTCGGGCACGATCGAGCTGCTGTTGACATCTCCGCTCACTGACTTTCAAATCATCGCCGGCAAGTTCCTTGGAGCGATGGGGCTGTATGCGGCGATGCTGGCAGTGACGATCCCGCACATTGTTGCGCTGTTCTGGCTCGGTAATCCGGAGTGGATTCCGATCGCCGTGACCTATCTTGGTCTCCTGTTGATGGGCGGCTGCTTCATCTCGGTCGGGCTTTTCATCTCCAGCCTGACCAAGAATCAGATCGTTGCCGTGATGGCAACGTTCACGGTCTTCCTGATGCTCTGGGTGATCAATTGGATCGCATCATTCATGGGCCCACGGGCGCAGGACGTGCTGAATTACCTGTCGATCACCGACCATCTCGACGATTTCACGCGAGGCGTGATCGACACCAAGCATCTCGTTTACTACATCAGCTTCATCAGCTTCGGGTTGTATCTGACCATGCGGTCGGTCGACACGGAAAGGTGGCGCGGGTAACGCCATGGTCAAACGCGTCCTTGGAATCCTCAGCTATGTCGGCATGGTGCTCGTCTTCGGCGCCTTGCTGGTCAGGGTCAAGTATCCCGACTACGACCAGTACGCGATCTACGCGGCCTGGACCGGACTGGCGCTTGTCCTCCTCTACACCATCGGGCAGTGGCGCGAGATCGGCGCCTACTTCAGTCGACGCAATGCGCGCTACGGCGCGCTCGCGGGCTTCGGAGTGATCGTTGTTCTCGGAATCCTTATCGCCGTGAACTACCTGTCAACGCGCAGGAACACGCGGTGGGACCTGACGGCCAACAAGCAGTACAGCCTCTCCGAGCAGTCCGTGAAGCTGGCGCAAGGCCTGAAGAGTCCGGTCAAGTTCACCGTGTTCGATCAGCCCGAAAACTTCGACCGTTTCCGCCCCAGGCTCGACGGCTACAAGTACGCCTCGAGTCAGGTGCAGGTCGAGTACGTGGATGCGGTCAAGAATCCGATGCTGGCCACGGCGCAGAAGGTCGACACGATTCCGACTGTCCTCCTCGAATACATGGGACGCACCGAGCGTGTGAGCACCGATTCCGAGCAGGATCTCACGAACGCCCTCATCAAGCTGCTCAACCCGACGATGCGGAAGGTCTACTTCCTGAGTGGTCACGGCGAGAAGGACCCGGGCAGCAGCGAGCGCACCGGCTACAGCGGCATCAGCGATGCGCTGAAGCGCGATAACTATCAATTCGACAAGCTGGTGCTCGCACAAACCAACGAGATTCCCGCCGACGCGACAATGCTCGTCGTCGCGGGTCCGCGCACCGACATTCTCGAGCAGGAACTTCCAATGCTCGAGGAGTATCTGTCGAAGAAGTCGGGCAAGATGCTCGTGATGCTCGACCCGTCAGACAATTTCAAGCAGCCGTCGCATATGCCTCGATTGACGGGTCTGCTCAAGGAATGGGGGATCGATGCCACCGAATCGGTCGTGGTCGATCTCAGCGGACGGACGCAGGTTGCGACGGTGCCCGTCAGTGCGCCGCCGTATCCGTCACATGCCATCACACAGAACTTCAATCTCATAACGATGTTCCCGCTCGCGCGTGCCATCACACCGGCCAAAGACGCACCAGCGGGGCGGACCGGGCAGTCCTTCATTCAAACCGCACAACGCAGCTGGGGAGAGACGAATCTCGCCACCCTCGAGGACCCTTCTAAATTGGCCCCCGAGCCGGAGAAGGGTGACGTCAGCGGACCGGTGTCGATCGCCGTCGCCACGGCGGTGGCGGCGGCATCGCCAGAAAAGCCGGACGCCACTCCGGCGTCCAACCCACCAAACAAGCCAGAGGATCAGGCACCGAAACCAGAAACCCGTGTCGCTGCAATTGGTGACTCCGATTTCGCGGCGAATGCGTACCTCGGGATCGAGGGAAATCGTGACCTGTTCATGAACACGGTGAACTGGCTGTCGCAGCAGGAGAACTTGATCTCCATCAGGCCGCGCGAAGCCGCCGATCGGCGAATCACGCTGACGGCCAATTCGTCGTCGGCGATGTTCTGGCTGACGCTCTTCGTCATCCCAGCGATCGTGCTCGGCGCGGGCGTCTTCACCTGGTGGCGGAGACGTTAGATGCGCGGCGTCTGGTCCCCCATCATCCTGGCCGTCGTTCTGATAGGACTGGTCAGCTATATCTATTTCGTCGACTCCAAGCGGGAACCGAGCGGCACGACCGCGAAGGAGAAGCCGTTCACATCGGTACAGGCCGACGACATCGAAGAAATACAGGTCAAGAACGCCGACGGCGAAACGACTCGGCTGCAAAAGGCCGATGGCAAGTGGAACGTAGTCGAACCGGTCCAGGCGGCCGCTGATGCCGGCGAAATGACAACCATCGCCAGCAGCCTCTCGTCACTCGAGATTCAGCGCGTCGTTGACGAAAACGCCGCCGATCTCAAGCAGTATGGGCTCGACCCGGCGCGCATCGAGATCGGCTTCCGACCGAAAGGACAAAAAGATCTCCGCCGTCTGCAAATCGGGCAGAAAACACCAACCGGCAGTGATCTCTATGCGCGTTTTCCAGATCAGAAGCGCGTGTTCCTGGTGTCGTCCTACCTCGACAGCACGTTCAACAAGAACACCTTCGCGCTTCGTGATCGCCGCATTCTGATCTTCGATCGCAACATGGTCGATGGCCTGGATCTGACGAGCGGCACCGCAAAGACGAGCCTGGCCAAGAGCGGGTCCGAGTGGAGGCTCACATCGCCGATCTCGGTGCGGGCAGACTTCGCAGCCGTTGAAGGAGCGCTCGAGCGCCTCTCGTCCACGCAGATGCAGGGCATCGTCGATGCCGACGGCAAGGACCTGGCTAAATACGGATTGACGAAACCAACCGGCACGATCGCGGTGAAGACTGGGAGTTCGAGCGCTGCGCTGACGCTCGGCTCCACGGAAAACGCGCTGCTCTATGCAAAGGACTCTTCGCGGCCGATGGTCTTTACGGTCGCGCCGGTTCTCAAAGACGATGTCATCCGAACCGCCGCTGACTTCAGGCGCAAGGATCTGTTCGACAGTCGCGCGTTCACGGCGACGCGAGCGGAATTCAAGCGGGGCGGCGACACCATCGTGCTCGAAAAGACCAAGGGCAAAGACAACATGGACGTCTGGAAGTCGTCCGGTCAGGACGTCGACTCGGCAAAAGCAGACGACCTGCTGACCAAGGCGACCGGCCTCCGTGCCGCTTCGTTCGAAGACAAGCCCAATGCTTCCCTCAAGACGCCGGCGCTCGTCGTTACGGTGACCTTCGGCGAGAACAAACAGGAAACGGTGACCTTCGCGCGATCGGGCACCGATATTTTTGCCAGTCGTTCGGACGAACCTGGCACCGCCAAAGTGGAAGGGACCGGCCTCGACGATGTGATGAAGGCGATCGACGCAGTGAAATGACACCGGGTGTGATTTCCGCGCATGACTAGGACACCGGGTGTGATTTCCCCTGAGTCTTTGTGGAAATCACACCCGGTGTCGTTCCTGGTAGCGTCCTGCATTTTCCAGATAGCCTTCACAGGCTGCGCCGCGAGGCGCCACGATTCACGGGCCGATCCCGCAGCGCAGCTCCGCGCCGACATCATCGCGGAAACGCAGAGGCCTGGAGTGACTCGCGCCTCATGGGGCATCGCGGTGGATTCGCTCGATCGCCGTGATCGCCTCGTCGATGTGAATGCCCGCACGCTCTTTGTCCCCGCGTCCATCACAAAACTTGTCAGCGTCGCGACGGCTGCGGAAGCCGTCGGCTGGGATTATCGATTCGAAACCAGTCTTCTGACGACAGGCTCGGTCTCACAGGGACGTCTCTTCGGCGACCTGCTCATCGTCGGCTCCGGCGACCCCTCGATTGGCGGGCGCGGCGGGGGCGATCTGTCGGCACTTGTGGCGGCCGTGAAGGCAGCCGGTTTTGAGCGCATCGAGGGACGGATCATTGGCGACGATGATGCGCTCGAGGAGCCACGGCCGCAACTGTCCTGGGCATGGGATGACCTCGGGTACACGACAGGAGCGATCTTTGGCGCCCTGAATCTCGCCGAGAACCGCACTGTCGCAACGGTCGCGGCCGCCCCCACTGCGGGTGCGCCGGCCGCGGTGGCGCTAGATTCACGCGCCGAGGCGCGTGCCATCGTCAACCGCGTCGTGACTGGTCCTGCAGGCAGTCCGTCGCTCGTCTGGCCCGAGCAGCGGCCCGGTGAGACTGGCTTGACGATCGCGGGATCGCTCGCATTGGGTGCTCAACCAATCCAGCTCGGAATATCGATCGGGAACCCTACGCTGTGGTTCGCCAGCGTTCTGCGAAAGCGATTGATCGACGAAGGCATCATCGTGACCGGCGACGCTGTCGACATCGATGACCTTACACCGCCGCCAGATCGCAGCGACGCGATGATGCTGTTCACCTACCGCTCCCCGACGCTTGCCGAAATCGCACGGCCTCTCTTGAAGGAAAGCATCAATCTCTATGGCGAGGCATTCATGCGCCTCAACACGGACAAAGGTGCGTTTCCGACCAACGATGCCGCGTTGGAAGGGCTGCGAAAGCGACTGGCGGTCTGGGGAGTTCCGGAAGGCAGCTATCAGCTGGTCGATGGATCCGGCTTATCGCGACGCGACGCGATTTCTCCTGAGGCAATCATGACGGTGTTGCGGCGAATGGCTGACAGCTCCAGCGCATCACCATTTGTCTCCGCCCTGCCGGTTGCAGGCGTGGATGGATCGCTGGCGAGTCGGATGAAGGGGACCGCGGCAGAAGGCAACGTGCGTGCGAAGACCGGGACGATGTCGAACATTCGATCGCTCGCAGGCTACGTCACCACTGGTGGTGGTGAGCATCTGGCGTTCGTTATCGTCATCAACAACTTTGAGGGAACTGGCGCGGCAGCAAACCAGGCGATCGATGCGATCGCCGTCAGGTTGGCGGAATTCTCGCGATAGGCGTCGCGACAGGAAGTAGTGCCCTGTTTCTTGACCACCGTAGGCCCCGCGGAGGTGGTTAGCCGGACCGTGACAAGAGATCTCGCGCCGCCGCCAGAATCTCGTCGATCTTGCCGCTCAGGCCCGCACCTTGTGCGAGGTCTGGTCTTCCGCCGCCGCGACCGCCAAAACGATCCAGGAGAGCGCGCAACGTCTTTGCTGCGTCGATGGCGACGTTCTGCGAACGAGCCACGACCGCGGCAACAGGATCACTGGCGGAGACTAGACAAGCGGCCACGTCGTTCCGCGACACAAGCGCCGCAGCAATGGCTTTGAGCCCGGCGGCGTCCCAGCCCTCGAGCGCCTGCACGACGATTCGAAAGTCTCCGGCCACCGTCGCGCCCTCGAGCAATGTCGAAGCCTCATGAACGGCCAGCATTCCTTGAAGCCGACTGACTGTTTTCCGCAGATCCTTGGATTCGAGTTGCGCGCGTTCGATGGCGTTGGGGAGTTCATGCGGAAGAACCGACAACACGCGGACCGCGCCCGTCACGGCGTCCCGGTACTGTCGAAACGAACGCAAGGCGCGGGCACCGCACACGAACGTCACCCGTGCGCCGCCACGAAAACGCTCGACATTCGTCACAGCGATCATCCCGATCGCGCCGGTCCGGTGGACATGGGTTCCACCGCACGCGGACAGATCGAAATCCTTGATCTCGATGAGCCTCAGGGTTCCTTCGCGAACGGGCTCCTTGCGGAGCGACAGTCGCGCGGCTTCGTCGGCAGACACAAAGCGAATCGAGACCTCGCGATCCTCCCAAACCACCCGGTTCGCTTCCTCCACCGCGCGCTCGAGGTCCGACTGCGTGACCTCGCGAGCCAGATCGATGGTCGACGCGTCTATTCCCATGTGAAAGCTGGTCGTCCGGTTTTCGAACAGCCGATCGAACGCAGCGGACAGCACGTGCTGTCCTGTGTGCTGCTGCATGTGATCGAACCGGCGGATCCAGTCGATCTCACCGTGGACCACGACTCCGGCTGAGATCGCCGCGTCGACGACGTGGACGATCTCGTCCTCCCCGTCGATAGTCTCTATGACGGTAACCGTCCCCAGCCGGCCGGTGTCGAAGGGCTGGCCCCCTGACGTCGGGTAAAACGCGGTCCGGTCGAGCACAACGATCGGCCTGCCGTTATGCTCCCCGATTCTCGTGACAGTTCCCTGAAACGAGCGGCAGGAAGGCTCGGTGTAGTAGATGCGGTCGGTCATCGACGGAGGACCGGGTCTTCGAGGCCGGCTTCGGCAAACCCGTTTGCGCGAAGGACGCAACTGTCACAGCGTCCGCAGGGACGACCGGCCGGATCGGGATCGTAGCAGCTGTGTGTCAGCCCATAGTCCAGCCCCAATGCCGCCCCACGAGTGATGATGTCGCGTTTGGTCATCGTCTGCAGCGGCGCGTGAATGCGAAATCGCTCGCCGTGAACGCCGCGAGCCGTCGCGAGGGAAGCCAGCTGTTCGAAGGCGGCGATGTATTCCGGCCGGCAATCGGGATAACCAGAGTAGTCCAACGCGTTCACGCCGATGAAGATGTCGTGGGCACCGAGCGCTTCGGCCCATCCAAGTGCCAGCGCCAGGAACACGGTATTGCGGGCGGGGACGTACGTCGAAGGAATCTCGGTTGGGTCGATCGGCCGGTCCTTGGGCACCGGGGCATCGGTCGTGAGTGACGAGCCACCAAACGCACCGAGACCGACGGTGATCTCGACGTGGCGATCCACGCCGAGCCATTTCGCCACGGCGCGCGCGGCTTCCACTTCCTTCGCGTGTCGCTGGCCGTACAGGATCGTGAGCGCGTTGAGACGAAATCCCTCAGCTCGAGCAATCGCGGCCGCCGTGTAGGAATCGAGCCCACCACTGAGAAGCACTACTGCGTCGGACATAAGACACCGGGTGTGATTTTCGTTCACTTCGAAGAGAAATCACACCCGATGTCGTTTCACACGCCACGCGTGTCGGGACTCCAAATGTATTTGTGCAGTTGAAGCTGAACGCGAACAGGCAGGCGATCGGCGATCACCCACTCCGACAGAGTCCGCGGATCGAGCACGCCATGCACGGGCGATAAATGGATTGCCGCCACCCGCCCCGAGAGCGATCGCTCCGAAATCACGTCGCGCGCGAACTCGTAGTCCGTCCGATCTTTGACGACGAACTTGACCTCGTCATGCGGGCGGACGTTCGCGAGATTCTCCCAGCAGTTGCGATGCGACT
>JBKPNV010000392.1:0-2961 GCA_046732795.1 Acidobacteriota bacterium | reverse complement strand
TCGCTCGACCCAAGGAAAAGGACGCCGCCCGGCTTCAGCGCAAAGTGAAACAGCGTCAGCACTGTCTTCTGCGCGTGCGGCTGGAAGTAGATCAGGAGGTTGCGGCACGCGATGAGATCCATTTTCGTGAACGGCGCGTCACGAATCAGGTTGTGCGGCGCGAAAACAATGCTCTCACGGATGGCGGCGGAAATCTGGTAGCCGTTTGGTTTGATCGTGAAGAACCGCTGAAGCCGGGCATCGTCAATACCAGAGACCTGTTCGGCCGAGTACAAACCGGCGCTCGCGACTTCGAGCGACGCCTTGTGCACGTCGGTCGCCAGGATCTTGACCCGGGTCCGCTGCTGGCGCGCCGCCAACCGCTCGTGCAGCAGGATGGCGATGGAGTAGGCCTCCTGACCGGTCGCACACCCTGGCACCCAGACGCGAATCTGCTCCTCCGACTTCGCGCGCTCGACGAGGTCCGGGATGATGCGGTGCTCGAGAGCTGCGAAGGCGTCGGTATCGCGAAAGAATTGAGTGACCCCGATCAGCAGGTCCTCGTATAGAGAGCTCAGCTCGCGCGAATCGCTGTGAAGTTGCTCGACGTAGGTGTCGATGTCGATCGCGCGATTGAGCGCGAGTCGGCGTTCTATACGCCGGGTAACGGTGCCCGCCTTGTAATGCGAGAAGTCGATGGCGTACTCGTCTCGAAGCAGCTTCAGGATGGCGTCGACGCCGCGCGCCTCATCCTCCTGCCGCTGACGCGTGGACTCCATCGTGTCGGAGGGCCGCAGGGCGGCGATCGCGGCCGCAATGTCGTCGGGAGCCAGTATCTGGTCGACATGCCCTGTTTGAATCGCACTCAATGGCATGCCGTTGAACTGCGCCGTTTCAGGGCTCTCGCAAAACACCGCGCCGCCGGCCTTGCTGATTTCAACCACCCCACGTGAGCCATCGGACCCACTTCCCGAGAGAATGACCGCCACCGCCTTGTCGCCGGCATCCTGGGCCAGCGACCGGAGGAACAGATCAATCGGCAGCGTCAAGCCGTGCCGTGGATCGCGATCGTTGAGTAGCAGCCGGCGCTGCCGGATGATCATCTCCTTCATCGGGGGCAGCAGGTACACCGTGTTGGCTTCCAGCGGCAGGTCGTGCTCGGCGTGGCAAATCCGAAGTTGCGTGCGCCGCGACAGCAGCTCGTCCATGAGGCTCTTGAAGTCCGGGGACAAGTGCTGCAGCACGACGAACGCCATACCGGTGTCGGTCGGCAGGCGCGTGAACAGTTTCTCGAGCGAGTCGAGGCCTCCGGCAGAGGCCCCGATCGCGACGATGTGAAAATCTTTCCGTTCGGAATGTAACGAATCCGCCGTGTCACCAGCGGCTATTTCCGATGGCGCGGCCTCGTGAAGCTCAGTGGCGGCCTCCCGGCCGAATTGCTCCGCTGACATGCGTCTCCCTCACTCGCTTGCATGCTTCGCCGTCAACAGCCGAGCAAGGAGCAGAAAATATGCCAGCTTACTGACGAGGTGTCGGTGAGGTCGGGTTGGCCGGGGCTGCGAGATTTTTCGAGAAGAAGGGCAACACGTATTGCTCGATTCGTTCCCGCACCTTGTTCGTGTGATCCCCGTCGTACTCTTCGTAGCTGTGAGCGATGCGCAGTCGTGTCATGGCGTCGTGCAGTTGCTTGTTCGACGCGAGCAACCCGTCAGCGGTCCCGATCTCAATCGCCACTGCGTAGTACTTCTTCAGGTTCTCAGCGTATGCATCGATCATCTCGAGCGGCGCGTTTGCGACCCACTTCGCCACGATGTCCGGACGAACCTTGCCGTCTTTGACCGGGAGATCGAGATAGAGCGGCGGGTTCTGCGGATTTGGCGACCATGCGGCAGCCGATGCCAGGTTCACGGACGGACCAAAGCCGGGGGCGCGTGACGCTTCATCTGCCTGCTCTCGGGTTTTGATCGCTTCCGCTGCGGCCATCGATTGGGGATTCGGATTGCGATTGGCGTTGAGGCAGCAGGAGCTCATCAGGTACAGGCTGAAGAAGACGTCGGGCCGCTTCATTCCGATGCGCAAGGCACCATAGCCACCCATCGAATGACCGGCCAAGCCGCGGCTCATGCGGTTGGCGAGCGTGCGGTAATGGCTGTCGATATAGGACACCAGGTCCTCGGCGATGTACCGCTCCCAGTCGCCGGTGGTTGGCGAGTTCGAATACATGCTGCCCTTATGCAGCGTGAATGCATTCGGGGTGACCACGATCGCTGAACTGAAGCCTTGAGCGGCCGCAAGCTTGTCGCTGCTCTCGGCAAGGGTGGCGAGGCGAGCCGTAAACGTATCGTCTCGGCCGCCATAACCGTGCAGCAGATAGACGACTGGGAACCGCCGATTCTGATCGGCGGCGTAGCTCGGAGGCAGATAGACCGTGACCTCGCGATCGGGGGAATCGCCTTCGAGGTTCCCCTCGAGCGCCCGGCCGTGAACGGTGATTTTTTCGACGGTGCCATTGCCCGTCGTTGAAGGTGCTGCGCCGCCACGACCGCCGCGCCCCTGCGCATCGAGGATGACTGCAGCACTCACGGCGAACGCAACCACGCACGCAAGGACTGTCGTTCGAATGTTTGCGATCATGTCAATTTCCTATTTGCAATTCGCCGCCGTAACTTAGCGACCCGGTGCTAACCACGAAGGCCACGAAGATCTCATAAAGCCACGAAGATCACGAAGATCACAAAGTGGCGAACTTCTCGTCGCGGCCAGTGCGCCACGCCGGGGCCGCCCGATCGGGCGGCCGACGGCCCAATCGCAAGCCACGCTCGTTTCTCAGTGGCTTGCGCTTGGGACGCCGCGCGATTCATCCGAGGCGAAGCCTCGCCGGCATGGCGCCTTCGTGTTCTTCGTGGCTTTCATCTTCGTGGTTTCCGATCAGTCGGCTAACGAAATCGCTCGCAAGTTCCAACTGTTCCCATACGTTTGCGA
>JBKPNV010000391.1:0-8195 GCA_046732795.1 Acidobacteriota bacterium | reverse complement strand
AGGAGCGCACGTTTCATAGTCTTCACCACACTCGGGGCACGAGGCGGCTCGAAGGGACACAGCCAGATTGTAGGGTATCGCGTCACGGGCGATCCGTCGGACATCGAAGCAGCGATACTGTTCTCACTGTCCATGAAGCTTCAACGAATGCCCGCCGCGGAAGTCCCGATCGACACGACGCTCGTGCGGGAACTCCTGCGAGAGCAGCACGAAGATCTTTCGTCGCTGCCGCTGGTTCAGGCCGGCGAAGGATGGGATAACACGCTGTTTCGCCTTGGCGACGACCTTCTCGTACGACTGCCTCGCCGCCAGATGGCGGCAAGCCTGGTCGAACACGAACAACGTTGGTTACCAGTGCTTGCGCCACACCTTCCGTTGCCTGTGCCGGCTCCCGTGAGGGTTGGACGGCCAGGGTGCGGGTTCCCCTGGTCATGGTCGGTGGTGCCGTGGTTCGGTGGCGAAACGGCAGCAACGCTGACGACCGGCCACACCGAGTCCATGGCCATTCGCCTCGCCGCGTTCCTCGCGGCACTCCATCGGCCGGCGCCGCCGGATGCTCCGGAGAACCCGTTTCGCACGTCGTTGTCATCGCGTTCGGAGGTCTTCATCGAGCGACTGCAATACTGCGGTCAATGGCTCGAGCAGGAATCTGCGCTGCTGGTGTGGGGTGCGGCGCTTGCTGCTCCAGCGTGGGGCGGCCCCGCCGTCTGGCTGCATGCCGATCTTCACCCTGGCAACCTGGTGGTCAGCGGCCGGGAACTCGCGGCCGTGATCGATTTCGGCGATATCACGGCAGGCGATCCGGCCGTCGACCTGGCCGTCGCGTGGATGATGTGGCCCGCCGGTGTGCGCGCTCGGTTTCGCGCCGCTGTCGATCGCACGATGCTCTGGGATGACGATGGGTTGTGGCGTCGCGCGCGCGGGTGGGCCGTCTCTCTGGGTGTGGCGTATCTCGTGAACTCGCTCGACAACCCGCTCATGGCGGACATCGGCCAGAGAACCGTTGCCGCAGTTCTGGCCGACGATGTGTAGCCCTGTTCTGAGTCCTTGGTTCTGGTGCTTGGTGCTTGGTCGGTCCTGTAGTCCTGAGTCCTTGGTCCGCTACGTGGGCGGCGTGGCTCAGAGGACCTTCGACCACAGAACGGGCCAAGCACGAAGGACCGAGCACTCACGTCACTCCTCGCTCATGTACGGGTAGGTGTGCGAATGCGGAGGTGAGAAGGTCTCTTTTACCGCCCGTGCGCTGACCCAGCGCAGCAGGTTCATTTTCGAGCCCGCCTTGTCGTTGGTCCCCGAGGCACGCGCGCCGCCAAATGGCTGCTGACCGACGACGGCCCCGGTGGGTTTGTCGTTGATGTAGAAGTTTCCGGCCGCGTTGCGCAGCGCGTTCGACGCTTCTCTGACCGCCGCGCGATCGCGCGCGAAGATCGCGCCGGTCAGCGCATACGGCGAAGTGCGATCGACGACCTCCAGCGTCTCACTCCACTTCGAGTCCGGGTAGGCGTACGCCGTGACGACCGGACCGAAAATTTCTTCGCACATCAATCGGTATCCAGGGTCGGTGGTTTCAATCAGCGTCGGTTCGACGAAGTAACCGATCTCGCCTTGCGTGCCGCCGCCCTGAACCACATTCGCATTCTGCCTGGCGTCTTCGAGGTAGCCGCTGATCTTCGTGTACGACTTGCGATCGATCACCGCGCCCATGAACGTGCGGAAATCAGCCACGTCGCCCATGCGGACCTCGCGCATCATCGCCACGGCGCGATCCTTGACTTCGGGCCACAACGACTGCGGCACATAGACACGGCTCGCGGCCGAACATTTCTGTCCCTGATACTCGAACCCTCCACGGACGATGGCGACCGCGAGTTCCTGGATACCGGCGGATGGGTGCGCAAGGATGAAGTCCTTGCCGCCGGTTTCACCGACGAGGCGCGGATAGCTGCGGTATCGGCCGATGTTGGCGCCGACGCGATTCCACATTGAGTTGAAAACGCCGGTGCTCCCGGTGAAATGAATCCCCGCCAGATCCGGCGAGTCGAGCACGATCTCAGAGATTTGCGCCGGGTTGCCGGCAACGAGATTGATCACGCCGGGGGGCAGGCCGGCGGCCTCGAGCAGCTCGAGGATGTAATGCGCGCTCAGCATCGCGCTCGAGGCCGGCTTCCAGATGACCGTGTTGCCCATCAGCGCAGGGGCCGTTGGCAGGTTCCCGCCAATCGACGTGAAGTTGAATGGCGTGACCGCATAGACGAATCCCTCGAGCGGCCGGTACTCGACACGGTTCCACATCACGTGGCTGCTGAGCGGCTGTTCCTCGTACAGCTCCTGCGCGTAGTGCGGATTGAATCGCCAGAAGTCGATCAGTTCCGACGCCGAATCGATCTCCGCCTGAATCACGGTCTTGGACTGGCCAAGCATCGTGGCCGCGTTCAGAATCGAGCGCCAGGTCGTGGTCAGGAGTTCCGCAGCCTTGAGAAATACCGAGGCCCGATCCTCGAGCGGCCAGCTCGCCCATTCCCGCCGCGCCCTGAGCGCCGCGTCAATCGCCTGCTGCACGTGCGCGGCTTCGGCCGCGTGCCAATCGGCCAGCACATGGCGATGGTTGTGCGGCATCACCGCCTGCTCGGTGTGACTCGTCCGGATATCGCAGCCGCCGATCACCAGCGGGATGTCGATGCGCTCGCCCGCCATCTGCGCGAGCCTCGCCTTGAGCTCCGCTCGTTCTGGAGAACCCGGAAGGTACGTCTTATTCTGATCGTTAACGGGAAATGGCACTCTGCTCATGTCGTCTCATTCAGAATACGCCCGATCCAGCGTGAAGTCGCGTGGCCTGGCCCGGATGGGCCTCGGCTGCATGCGACTGTCCACCGATCGCGAGCGCGACGATGAGCGGGCGCTCACGGTCCTGCATGCCGCATTCGATGGCGGCGTCACATTCCTCGATACGGCTGACGCGTATTGCCTGGACGACTCCGACCTCGGGCACAACGAAAGACTCATCGCGCGCGCGCTCCACACGTGGAGCGGCGATCGCGCGTGTATCGTTGTCGCCACGAAGGGCGGCGTGACTCGACCGGGCGGCGAGTGGGTGCCTGACGGGAGGGCGCGTCATCTGCGAGCCGCGTGCGAGGCGAGCCTGCGTGCGCTCGACCAGGAGCGTATTCAGCTGTATCAGCTTCACGTGATCGACCCGCGGACGCCACTTGCGACGAGCGTCCGCGCTCTTGCATCACTCAAGGACGAGGGACTCGTCGAGCACATCGGTCTGTGTAACGTCAATGTCGGGCAAATCGAAGAGGCACGGCGAATCACGGAGATCGCCACGGTGCAAGTGGAATTGAGTCTCTGGCAGGACACGAACGTCTTGAACGGTGTGGTCCAGTACTGCATCACACATGGACTGCAGCTGATCGCGTACCGGCCGCTCGGGGGCGCACGACATGCGCGGCGCGCGAGCTCTGACCCAGTGTTGGCAGAAGTCGCAGCACGTCATGGAGCTACCGCGCATGAGATCGCGCTGGCGTGGCTCGAGGATGTGGCCGAGGCGATCGTGGCGGTTCCAGGACCGACGCGCCTCGAAACCGTGCAGTCGATCGTTCGAGCGCATCGTATTCAGCTGAGTGACGACGACCGTGCGCGGCTTGACTCGAATTTCCCCTCCGGCCAGGCGATTCGGTCCGCCGGAAGTAGCGGCGGGTCTTCAGGCCCGCCGGGAAGCTTTCGAGCAAGCAGCGGCGGCGAGGTGGTCTTGATCATGGGCCTGCCCGGAGCAGGCAAGAGCACGCTCGCGCGCGAGTTCGTGGCTCGAGGATACGCTCGTTTGAACCGTGACGATGGCGGGGGATCGCTGCGTTTGCTGCTGCCCCACCTCGAAGCCCTTGTGGCGGAAGGCGCCACGCGGATTGTGCTCGACAACACCTACGGATCCCGCGCCGCGCGTGCGTTGGTCATCCAGGCAGCGACCCGACTCGGGTTGCCGATCAAATGCGTCTGGCTTTCCACCAGCGTTGAAGCGGCCCAGGTGAACGCTGCCTGGCGCATGGTGTCGAAGCACGGCCGCCTGCTCGGGCCCGAAGAGATGCGCAAAACTCTCAAGGGCGACATCAGCGCATTTGCCCCTGGCGTCCAGTTCCGTCATCAACGAGCGCTCGAGCCTCCCAATCTGGCTGAAGGCTTTTCACGCATCGAGACAGTCCCTTTCGAGCGTACGCGCGACACGTCGATGACGAACAAGGCCGTGATCGTCTGGTGCGACGTCCTCATCCGTCGCGGCTCTGGAAGCGACGGCAGCGATTTCCCTCTTTCACCTGAGCACATCGACGTGGTGCCTGAACGCGGAGCCGTGCTCCGCCGCTACCGGGAACAAGGATGGCTTCTGCTGGGGCTATCATGGCGGCCCGAAGTCGCGGCCCAGACGCTGTCGGCCGCCGAAGTGGACGCCAGCTTTGCGCGACTCCAGGAAGTCGTCGGCGCTCCGATCGAGGTTCTCTACTGCCCTCATCCTGCCGGTCCACCGATCTGCTGGTGCAGGAAGCCGCTGCCCGGCCTCGGTGTCGTATTCATTCAGCGGCATCGTCTCGATCCGTCCCAATGCATCTACGTGGGCGTCGGTCCGCAGGACCCCGGCTTTGCGCGTCGCCTCGGTTTTCAATACCGCGACGCGCAGGAATTCTTCTGATACGCTAGTACTCATGCCTCCCAATTGATGCCACGGTTACCGTCGAAACCTCGCGCTCTACCTTCCATACCAAATCGCCACGGTCGAAGGCGTCATGGACGGTCTCTACCTCCTGTGGTGGGTACAGGAGAAACAGATGCCGCCTGCGCTGGTCGCTGCAACGATGGCTGCCGGCGACCTCCTCCTGATGGCGCTGGAGGTTCCCACCGGCTGGTTTGCTGACAAGTTCGGAAATCGTCGAAGTCTGATACTCGGCTCGCTGGTCCAGGTTGCCGGCATGATCTGCTGCTGGCTCGCTGATGGGATCCCGGGTCTTGTTCTCGCCTGCCTGCTCGTGGCAGTCGGCGACGCATTCCGGTCGGGCGCGGACCAGGCACTGCTCTATCGCACGTGCGTCGCGCTGAATCGCGAAAGCGAATTCCAGCGAATCGAAGCGCGCTCGCGCGCCGTTCATGTCATCGCGCTTGCGGGCTTGATTGTCGCCGGCGGAGCGATCGTGAGCACGTGGGGGTTCGCGGCCGGCTGGGCGGCGGAGACGATGCTGTGTGCCATCGGCGGGGCGATCGCTTATGCGATGCTCGAACCGCCGGAATATGCGGACGCTGACGAGAACGACCTGCCATCACAAGGCGTCAGGATTCCATGGAAGACCGCGGCCATCGTCATCCTGCCGCTGGCGTTCCTTGACGCCATCACATCTGCCGGCTCCTTCATCATGCAGACCCGCGGCGGGAGTGGAGCCAGCGAGGTGACGCTCATCGTGGCCGTCATCACGCTCGCGGACGCAGCGGGCTCGACGCTCGCGGCGCGACTGCCCGCCACCAGCCCGCGAATGCCGGTCGCATTGGCCGCCGCTGGCGCAGCCCTCGCCGGTGTCGCGCTGTCGTGGCCCGCCGCGCTCATTCCAGCGACCATCGCGCTGTCGTTCGCCACGGGCGTCTCGCATCCACTGCGCGCGGTCGCGATTCAGCGGATGGTCAGCGACGATATGAGAGCGCGCGCCGGATCCTTGGCGAGCGCGTGCGACATGGCGCTGTCAACGATCCTTTTGCTCGTCACCGGTCGCTGGTTATCGCGACGCAAACAACGATGAGGACTCGTAGCAGCGAGTCCTTCCGCCTCTGCCAAGTTTCACAACGACGCAGAGCGGGCGCTTCAGCCCCCGCGTCGCAATGATCGCGCAGGCTGAAGCCTGCGCTCTACGAGGACACGAAAAACCCGCATAGACTCCAGTGTCGGTTATGGTCTGGCAGGTTCGATGTCCACCGCGATGCCTCTCCACTTCCCTTGCCGGAACCGGAGCACGCTGAGCGTGGCACGCGTGGCGTGGCCAATCAGGATCGCGGTCCAGATGTGAAAGGCATCAAGGCCGTACATGGCCTGGAACAGCGTGCACAGGCCTAGCGGTATGACCACCTGCGAAATGATCGAGATATACAAAGGACTGCGTGTGTCGCCCGTGCCCTGCAATCCTCCCGTGTAGCTCAAGGCAACGGTGATGAAGAGTCCCGAGATGCTCAGGAACCCGAGCAACTGGCGGCCAAGCGACAGCACGAGCGGATCGGTCATGCCGAACACGGCGAGCAGATAGCCGGGAATCAGAACGAACATCGCGCCGATGGCCAATGCGACACCTATCCCGTAGCGCGACGCCACACGTACGCCCTGTGCGGCGCGTTCGGGATTACCGGCACCGAGGTTCTGCCCGGCGATGGTCGCCGACGCGCCCATCAGCCCGACCGACGTCCACGTGATCAGCGAGAACAGCTCGGTGTAGCCCACGGCATAAGCCGCCTGCGCCGCCGCGCTGTGCTGGAGCGACCCGATGAAGCGGAGCAGCAGCACGCCGCCAATGTTCATCGCAATCCCCTGCACTCCGGTCGGCAGGCCAAACCGGAAGAGCGATCGGATGATGCCGAAATCCGGCCGCTTGTCCATGCCGCGCTCGAAATGAATGACGGCATCCGGCCGGGTGACCTTCCACAGACCGTAGATCGCCACCGTCGTGCTGCTCGCGATCGTGCCGAGTGCAGCGCCGATCGTGCCGAACATCGGGATGAGGATGACGTTGAAGGCGATCGTCAGCACCGTCATCGTCACGCCGAGGCGCAGCGGTGTCCGCGGATCGCCAGCGGCGCGGAACGCGCCGCTCAACATGAAGAACATCATCATGCCGAAGATGCCCATGAACATCGCGCGCAGGAACGGAAGCGCCTCCTTCTGCACGGCGGGCTCGGCGTTGACGAGCACCAGCAGCGACGGTGACGCGAAGTACCCGACCGCGGCGAGCAGAATCGACAGCGCGAAGGCGGTCAGAAAGGCCTGATAGACGACCTTGTTGACCTTGGTGGGTTCGTTCGCGCCGGCAAAGCGCGACACGAGCACGGCCATGCCCGTGAACAACGAACTGATGAAGACAATGACGACGAGGATGATCTGCCAGCTGACGCCGATGGCGGCATTGGCGGTGTAGCCGACGAAATGCCCGACCATCGCGTGGTCGATGATGCCCTGCAGTCCCGCAATGACGTTCTGCAGCATCGTCGGCCACGCCAGTCTCCAGACGGCCTGGCCGATGGGACCCTCAACAATGGATCGGTCGAATTTCTTTTGTATTCCCCCGGGTTCGGCCACAGATGCTCGTCGTGTCGTAGTGTCCGGCTTTCGATGGACCAGAGAAACGGAAGTGTACTACCTGTCGGCGGAAAGCTGTAAGATCGCCCCCAGGAGGGCCGGACATGAGACCTGCGTGGCGACGTTCAACATCGGTCGCGTTGGCGTTGGTGGCCTTGGCGTGGTTCACGACGGCCAACCTTGACGCACAGAAGTGGACGCCCGGCAAAACGCCCGACGGCCAGCCGGACATTCAGGGCATCTGGATCAACTTCGACAGCACGCCGTTCGAGTCGCCCGCGCCGCAAGCGGCCAACGCCGCCAGAGGTTCGACCGCAGAGAGCGGCGTCGGCCCGGCCTCCGAGTTCGCCGATCACAATCACAAGATCAGCGAGAGACGGCGAGCGATGGTGGTCGATCCTCCTGACGGACGCGTGCCGGTGATGAAGTGGGCCGAAGAGAGGCGCGACTACGACATTGCGCACATTCCCGACGCCCCCGAGCACGAGACGCCCTGGGTCCGCTGCATCACGCGCGGCTACCCCGCCGGGATGTTTCCAGCCGGGTACAACAACGCGTACGAAATCATCCAGATTCCCGGCTACGTCGTGATGGTATTCGAGATGATCCATGAGACACGGATCATCCCGATTGACGGACGTCCCCGACTGGGCGCCGCGATCAAGCAGTGGAACGGCGAGCCGCGCGGCCGCTGGGAAGGCAACACGCTGGTCGTGGAGAGCACCAACTACAACAGCAAGGGATCGATCGCCACGAGCGCTGCCACCGGACGCATACGCGGCATTCCGCAGACCGACAACATGACCGTTGTCGAGCGCTTCACGCGGAGTGACGCCAATACCATCGAGTACTCGGTCACGATCACCGACCCGAAGGTCTA
>JBKPNV010000390.1:0-3340 GCA_046732795.1 Acidobacteriota bacterium | reverse complement strand
AACCAGCGAGATCGAGGGGGCTCTGCGCCTGCAACGGCGCTCCGCCCAGCATGACGAGCGCGGCAAGTGCGACCGACAACGTCGCGGGCGACGAGATCATGGATCGATTCTACGTCGGGATTCCACTCGTGCATGGCGTATAGGACGCCTCAACGCCACGCGTCGATTGATACGGTCGCGCGCAGCGAGCCACTGATCAACTTCCACGCCCCCTGCGTCTCGCCGCCGGCGACGACGATGTTGATCTCCGAAGGCTCGAAGATCGTGATGACATCGTCGGGTTGCGCCTTGAGGCGCGAAGCGTAGGGCTCGACGCCCGCAACCGCGCGCGGCCGCATCAAGTATTGAATCCACTGATTGTCCCAGTACTCGCGCGCGGTCATCAGCGCGTTCTCGGCACACCAGGCGATCAGCTTCTCCTTCGTGTCGAAACCGAGATCGATGAAGCCACGCGCGACGATCGGATCCATCACGAACAACGGCTGACTGTACTGCTCGACGGCGGCCAGCGAGCGGCGCATCTTCTCCTGCCACGTCGCTCGGGGCCCGTAGCCGGCATGCGTGTACCATCCGCCGAAGAAGATCGTGGCGATGCTGTCTGTCGGCTTGAAACCCTTTTGCACGTGCAATGGCTGCCATGGACTGCGCTCCTCCGCCTCGGGAAGGACCGCTGTGTACGCGTACCAGTTGCCGAGTGAGCCCATGTAGGTATCGCCGGGAACCGAGCCGCCCTGGAGATTCTGAGACAACAAGCCGTAGGCGCGGCCGATGGTCGCGTTGGCCAGGTTGTACGGACCCATCGCTCCGATCCCCGAGTTCATGTTGATCTCGTTGCGGATGGGTCCATTGACGACGGTGATCGTGGCGAATGAATTCGTGCTGCTCGATCTCGCCGAGATGCCGCTCGACGCCATTGCGAGAATGACGGGGAAGTACTCGGGCCGTGCACCCGCCATAACGGCATTGACGGCCACCTTTTCCACCGTGAATTCCCACGACTCGCGGAACGCCGTCGGACGAAGCCGTCCGACAATCCTGTCCGGCGGATGGCTCGTCCCTTTGAGCATCGCCTCGACGCGCGCCTCCGTGGGCAGCACGATCGGAAGCGAGTCAGTCCAATGGTTCTCCTCGAAGAGCCGATGAAGATTGTCGTCAGTGTCAGGCTCCAACAACCGTGGAGTCGTCCGCTCGAACGACAAGCCCTGGAGATCTGCTTCGTCGGGTGGAACGGTGAGGCCGTCGAGCACCTCCTGCATGAAGGGTCGGCCCGATATGGGATCGCGGCCCTCGATGTAGGCGCGGAGATCGGCGGGCGAACGGTCCACGACGGGCTGCGGCACATACGCCTGACGCAGGCTCGACATGCCCATGGAGAGCGCCGTCGCCTTGCAAAGCCGTGCGAACACGTGCGTGTGCACCGCGATGGAGGGCACACCGTCCTGCTCCAGCGCCGCAGCGAGCCCGACGACCGTCGGGCTGCAGGTGCTTCAAAGACCGACGCCGAGAATCGCGGCGTCACCGTCAGCCGCGATTGTCGCCCGCATCTGCTCATCGTCGGACCACGTTTCCTTCGGTCTGATCGTGCGGACATCGACTGCCGGCAGGTGCTCTCCGAACCACTGCCGCAGTTGATCCATGAACACGTCTGAGTTGTCGAACAGGCAATCGACGAGATAGATGGTGGCGCCGTCCAGCGCCGACAGTCGCGGTGCCAGGCGCTTGCCAACGACCTTGGGAGGATAGCCACGAGGGTCGTGCACTACGATCCGTTGAGTCACAGGATTATCCAACCTCTCACATAGGAGTGCGCTTTCAGCGATCCGAACGCGCCGTCGCCTGCGCCAGTGAGAAAAGCGTCATGCGCCACTCGAGGGTCGGTTGCCCGCGCATCTGCAACACGTCTCCCGATTTGCGGACGACCCGCACTTCGACCGCGCGCCGACGGGGCGAGTGATCCACGAGGACCTCCCGCATCAGTCGGGCCGATTCGCGATTCTCTGAGCTGAGCCTGACGCAATTCAGCGTCTCCTCCACGATAAAACGCAACAGGCCCAAGAGGCGCTCGCCACGGCAATCGAAGCGGTCGCGAGCAGCTTCGCGACATGCTTACCGTAATGCTTCCAAATTGAGAGTTTTTGATGGCTCCCTTGAGGACGCTGCCGCCGTGCCGGGTTATAGTATCGCGCCAAATTGCAAAGGAGACCTGATGGCGACAGTCCTTACTGATGATGGCGTGACGCTCAGTTACCAGGTAAACGGTAACGGGTCGACCACGGTTCTGTACATGCACGGGTGGGCCGGCTCGGGCGCGCAGTTTGACGAGGTCATAGGAGATCTCGACCTGAATGCGCTGCGCATCGTCACGATGGACTTGCGTGGCCACGGAGACTCCGAAAAGACGATGACACCATTTGGCCTCGATCGAATCGCCGACGACGTGTGGGCCGTTGCCAACGTGGTTGGCGCCGCGAAGATTGTTCTGGTTGGCTTCAGCATGAGCGGCAAGTTCGCGCAGTATGTCGCCCTCCGTCAGCCAGATCGCGTTTCCGGCCTCGTGCTCCTCGCCGGCTTTCCAGCGTCCGAGATGGCGTTTCCGCAAGAGGTCGTCCGTGACTGGGTCGCTCGAGCAGGAGACCGGGACCGCTTGCGGCAAGTGATCACGTCTTTTGTGAGCGAGCCTGTAGACCCTGCCGTTTTCGACCGGTACGTCGACGATGCCGCGAAGGTGCCAGCTCCCGTGCTCGAGTGCACATTGCAGACGTGCATAGGAACTTCATTCGTGGATCGAGTCGAATCGCTGACGATGCCGACTCTGATTGTCGGTGGCAAGCGCGACTTCTATTTCCCGCCCGAGGCTGTCGCGCAGCTTGCGCGACACCTCCCGTGCGCTCGTGGGATTTGTCTCGACTGTAATCACGAGGTCGCGATGGAACGCCCACGAGAGCTGGCGCATCTCTTGGAGGCGTTCCTCTGCGGCGTTGGAGCCGGATGCCGCACCCCTGTTGCACAGCCCTGATGCCCTCGCGGGAAGGCCGAGACCCCGTTGTGGTCCTCTCTGAATTCCTTACAGGCGTACCGGCGAATCCAGCCGCACGACACGCTGCAACGCAGTGAATCGCGCGTGCGACCGAAGTGAATCGAAAAGAGGCGAAACGTTCAGGAACGACAGCAGATAGCACCCCTCACCGGCTCCGCGTTCCCCGCATCATCTGCCAGGTCGTTGAGATGAACTGTCTTTCAGGACTCGACATCGACGAAACCGCATACGCGCTCGGTGTGTCCACGACGCCGTCAAATGCGACTGTGACTCGACACCTACCGGTTGGCAATCTCCAGCAGC
>JBKPNV010000389.1:0-16780 GCA_046732795.1 Acidobacteriota bacterium | reverse complement strand
CGTGCTCATCGGCGCGCAGAAAGATGCGAGTGCCTTCCGTGGCGAACTCGCCGCGAACAACCACGTTCTGCAGGTGGTAGAAGCCGGGATACTGCCTGAGCGCGTCGATCGTGGTCAGACGGCGGACGCTCGTCTGTCCATCGGCGACGGTGGTCAGGGCAAGAGCCAGAGTGAGGACTCGGATAGCTCGCCGAATCACCCCTTCATTCTACTTTGCGCATCGCCATCCTGGAGACGATTACGGCGAGGGCGAGGAAGAGGAGCGCGCTGGCGATTTGCCCGACTAGCGTCTCTCCATGCAGGGCCGGAAACATATTCCCGATTGCCTGGAACGGGGCGATGGAACCGGTTCCCACGAGAATCGCGAAGAGGATACCCGCAATGGATCCGCCAGCGATCAGGCCGGAACTGAACAGGGTACCGGCGCTCACTTCCGATTCCTGAGCGACACCCGTTCGCCGCTCGACCCACGCCCTCACGAGGCCGCCGGCGAAAATCGGCGCGGTCGTGGCAATTGGCAGATACGAGCCGACTGCAAACGAGAGCGAGTGGATGCCACACAGCTCCAGCGTGATGGAGACGAACACACCCACCAGCACCAGGCCCCACGGTAAGTTCTGGTTGAGTAACCCGCGGATGATGGTCGCCATCAACGTCGCCTGCGGCGCCGGGACGTCCGCGGAGCCGATGCCGAAGACCTGGTGCATATAGATCGTCGTGATGGCGATGACCGACGCCGAGACGAGCACACCCACGATCAGTCCCATCTGCTGATAGAACGGCGTGGCTCCGACGAGGTAGCCGGTCTTGAGATCCTGTGACGTGTTGCCGGCATTCGCCGCGGCAATACACACGATAGCGCCGACCGAGAGCGCGATCGGCGCGTAGGCGTCGCCCGTCCAACCCAGGCCGACGAAGAGCAGGCACGTCAGGATCAAGGTCGCGATCGTCATGCCCGAGATTGGATTGGACGACGAGCCGATCAGACCAGTGATGCGTGACGAGACTGTTGCGAAGAAGAAGCCGAAGACAAGGATCAGCACGGCGGCCATCACATTGCCCTGACTCGGAAGTCCCGGAGCAACGGCCAGGAAGATAGCCAGCAGCAGCGAACCGCCGAGCACGACGATCATCGGAACATCACGCTCGGTTCGTGACTGCGTGCTCGGACCGACAGCGCTCGAGAGATCCTTCAGGCTGCCGCGCGCCGACGCGATGATCGTTGGAATCGTGCGTGCCAACGTGATGATCCCGGATGCCAGCACCGCCCCGGCGCCGATGTAACGGATGTACGCACTCCAGAGTTGTCCGGGACTCATCTCCGAGATGAGGAACGGTCGTCCGGTTGCCGGGTTGTTGGCGAAGTTCGGATGGATCGGCGGGAATGGCTCGGTGATGAAACCGCCGAGAATCGACAGCAGTGGAAGGAACACGAGCCACGACAGAACGCCGCCCGCGAACATCGTCCCGGCAATCCTCGGACCAATGACGTAGCCGACGCCCAAGTACTCCGGCGAGAGGTCGACGTTGAGCGTTGCGTTCGGGAACTGGCTGACGCGTGGAGTCGAGTAGCCGATCTCGGTGCGGAACAGATTGAAAATCCAGGACAGCGACTTCCAGAGCGCACCGACTCCAAGGCCGCCAAACACCATCGTGGCCAGCCGCCCACCGCGCTCACCCGCGACGAGCACCTCGGCGCATGCCGTGCCCTCGGGGTAGGGCAGCACGCCGTGCTCCTTGACGATGAGCGCACGGCGCAGCGGGACCATCATCAGTACGCCAAGGATGCCGCCGGCGAACGTGAGCATCGTGATCTGGACGTAATTGAAATAGCTGGGACCGTCGGGCGTCAGGAAAATCAGCGCCGGAATCGTGAAGACGACACCACCGGCCAGCGACTCGCCCGCCGATCCGATTGTCTGCACGATGTTGTTCTCGAGGATGGACGATCCCCCAAGTCGTTTGAGCACCGAGATTGCGAGCACGGCGATCGGAATCGAGGCGCCGACTGTCAGTCCGGCGCGCAGACCGAGGTATACCGTCGAAGCGCCGAACAGCAGCCCGAAGAGTGCCCCCAGAATCACGGCCTTCAGCGTGAATTCGGGGAGCGATCGAGAGGCTGCGACGTATGGTTGAAACGTGCCCGTGTCGCGCGATTCGGGTCGAGTCGCCGTCGCGTGTGCCATGGCGCGAGATGGTAGCATTGAACCTTGTGAATCGGTTGAACAAGCGCAGGCAAACACCCGAACAGGTGTCGGAACTCACCACCAACCGCCTGTCGGTGTACCTCAGATGCCTCAACGAGCTCGACGCCGCCGGAGTGCAGTCCATCTCTTCGCAGTCGCTGGCCGAACGGTACCAGCTCAATGCCGCGCAGATTCGCAAGGACCTCGCGTACTTCGGCGAGTTCGGTGTTCGCGGCGTGGGCTATTACGTCAAGGATCTGCGTCGCCACCTGCGACAGATCCTCGGTCTCGATCGACACCTGCGTGTCGCGATCATGGGGGCCGGCAACCTTGGTCTTGCGCTCGCCGATTACCCCGGGTTCCGTCAGGAGGGATTCGAGATCGCGGCGCTGTTCGACGCCGCCAACGAAAAGATCGGGCACGAATCGCGCAGCGGCGTGCCGATTTACGACATCAAAGAGCTCAAACGCATCGTGCGGCGGGAGCGTTTGGACATTGCCGTCATCGCCGTCCCCGCCCCCCACGCGCAGCCGGTCGTCGAGCAGGTAGTGACAGCAGGCATCAAGGCCATCCTCAACTTTTCCCCCGGAGCCCTCAAGGTTCCGACGGATGTCAAGCTCAAGAGCGTTGACCTGACCGTCTCCCTTGAAAGCCTCTCCTTCTACCTTGCTCAGGGAGATCAATAACGTGGCCAGACGAGTGCGCACTGCTGGCTCGACGCCTGCGCCAGCGCTCTCGCATCTCGACGCGAAGGGCAAGGCGCGCATGGTCGATGTTGGTGACAAGGCAGTCACCGCGCGTGAAGCGACAGCATGCGGAGAGATCACGATGAGCGCGACAGCGCTTCGGCTGATCAGGCAGGGAGCGCTGGCGAAAGGCGATCCGCTCCAGGCTGCTCGACTCGCCGGCATCATGGCGGCGAAGCGTACGTCGGAGTTGATCCCGCTGTGTCATCCGTTGCCGCTCACTCACGTCAGCGTGGAGTTGACCGACATCCGTCGCGGCTACCGCATCGAGGCGCGCGTGCGGACGACGAGCCAGACGGGCGTGGAGATGGAAGCGCTGACTGCGGTCGCGATCGCCGCGCTCACCATCTACGACATGGTCAAAGCTGTCGACAAGGAGATGGTGATCGGTGACATCTGCCTGATCGAGAAGAAGGGCGGCCGATCGGGTCACTATCGCCGCCGCAACGCGGGTGCGTGAACCGATGCATCTCCAACCGGGCATCGAGCCGCGGGCACACGTTCATTACTATCGCCTCGCTCTGATCCTTGGCGCACTCACGGCGGTCGGGCCACTGGCAATCGACATGTACTTGCCAGCATTGCCCACCATCGCCCGCGAGTTCGGCACTGCCGTCAGCGTCGTTCAGTCCAGCCTTGCCTCCTACTTCATTGGAATCGCTATCGGGCAGGCGCTCTATGGGCCGTTGTCGGACCGGCTCGGTCGGAAGCCAAGCCTGTACCTGGGACTGACACTGTTCATGATCTCGTCGATCGGCTGCGCCCGTGCTGGGAGCGTGAAGACGTTGATCGCATTTCGCTTTCTTCAGGCGCTGGGCGGCTGTGCTCCGATTGTGATCCCGCGGGCCGTCGTCCGCGATCACTTCGATCAGTCCGGCTCGGTGCGCATGCTGTCGGTATTGATGTTGGTCATGGGCCTTGCGCCCATCCTTGCGCCGCTCATCGGCGGGCAGTTGCTCGTACATTTCGGATGGCGCGCCGTGTTCTGGCTGCTGACCGCATACGCAGCGCTCTGGCTCGTCGTCGTCGCGACCGCGCTACCGGAGAGTCTGCCCGCGGCGCGTCGGCTACGTCAGCCCATCAACGCCGTGCTCGGCGTGTATGGCCAGTTGATTCGAGATCGGCGGTTCATGGGATATGCGCTGTCTGGCGCGCTCATCTTTGCCGGCCTTCTCGCGTACATCTCTGGATCGCCGTTTGTCTTCATCGAGCTCTTCGATGTGCCGCCGGAGCGGTACGGGTTGTACTTCGGGACCAACGCGTTCGGAATCATTGCCGCCTCGCAAGTCAATCGCTGGCTGGTCGGCCGCGTGGACACGCACCGAATCATCAACATCGTTCTCGCGGTGGCGATGACTGCCGGCATCGCGCTGGTCGTCGACGCGTATACCGGATTCGGCGGGTTTCCGGGCATTCTGGTCCCGTTGTTCTGCTACATCGCGTGCCACGGGTTCGTTCTGCCGAACACGACCGCGCTCGCAATGGCGCCGCACGGCAAGGTTGCCGGTAGTGCTTCGGCGTTGCTCGGCACGTTTCAGTTCGTCTTGGGCGCACTGTGCGGAAGCCTCATCGGTGTCTTTGCCAACGGAACAGCCGTTCCGATGGCGGTCGTCGTTGCGGGATGCGGCGCCACCGCGTTCCTCGCAAACCGACTGCTCACCACATGACTTCGCACGTGGAGAGCGCAGGCTTGAGCCTCGTGATCGCGGGGACTGAAGCCGCGCTCTACGTGTTTCTTAGCTACGTTGTCTGCAGGTAGGCAATCATCAGCGTGACGGTGAGCGGGCTGATCAGCGTCGTCACGAAAACCACGCTGGTCACGAAATCCGGGACAACGTCGAATTCGACCGCGAGGATTGTTGTGATCACCGCGGTTGGCATCGACGTCTGGAGCACGCCGGCTTGAAGCGCCGCCCCGCGCAGGCCGACGAGGTGCGCGACCCCCACTGCGACGAGCGGAGTCAGCACGAGAGAGACCACGACGGCCGCGGCAACGACGCCAGGGCGCTCGGGCCGCGCCGCGCGTTCGAGCTGCATGCCAAGCACGAGGATCATCATCGGCACCGCGGCATCGCTGAGGAGCGTGATAGGAGCCCTCACGGATCCAGGCACCTGCAACCCGAAGCTTATCGTCAGAATTGCCGCCAGCGCCCCATAAAAGGCCGGAATGCTCGCCACGCGGATGAGCGCATCACGCACGCTCCGCTTGCCGCTCGCGGCGAGGAACACGCCGCCGGTGTAAGTAAACATCGAGCTCGTGACGAAATAGACACTTGCGAAAGTCAATGCTTCGCGGCCGAAGGCCAGCAGCGTGACCGGCAGCCCGTAGTTGCCCGAGTTCGAGCAGATGACGACGAGCAGGAACGCCGTGAGGGCGCGCCGGTCGAGTCGCAGCGGAATTGCCACGATGCGCGCCATCAGCGCCGCTGACGTCGCGACGAGCAGATAGAACAGCACCATCCGCCCGACCTGGCTGCTCTCGACGGTCGACGTCGCCAGTATGTTGAAGACGAGCGCTGGCGCCAGCGCGTGAAACGTCAGGCGTGAGACGGTCTGGACCTGGACATGTGCGTATCGCGCGAGCAGAAATCCCACGCCGGCAATGACGAACACCGGCAGGAGGTCGGACACGAAGATTGAAAGAAGGAGCTGGGCGCCACTGGTCACGTCAGCCAAGGATCATAAGCGGTCGCTGGTATACTTCCGAACCCGTAGTGCGATGTCCAGCGGCCGGACGCTCGTCGTGTCCGGCTTTAGCCGGACCAACGAAGGGAGTTGAATGAAGACAGTTGATGTTGGCGCGGTGATCGATGAAGGACAGTGGACCGGCTATCAGAAGCTCCTGATTCTTGGCACTGCGCTCACGATTATTCTCGACGGTGTCGACAATCAGCTTCTCCCCAACGCCGTGCCGTTCATCGCACCCGAGTGGGGCGTGCAGAACAGCGCCTTCAGGAATGCGCTCGCCACCGGCCCATTCGGCATGATGATCGGCGGCCTGATGGGCGGGATCCTCGGCGACCGCTTCGGCCGGCGGACCGCGCTGCTCGGGAGTGTCATGGCGTTTGCCGTGCTGACGCTCTCGATAGCATTCGTAAATTCCGTGTTCATGCTTGGCCTGCTGCGTTTCATTGCCGGCATCGGTCTCGGTGGAGCGATGCCCAACGCGGCGGCTCTCGCCTCGGAGTACGTACCGCGCCATCGGCGGCCGTTCGCCGTCACGCTTACGATCGTCTGCATCCCGCTCGGCGGCTTTGTCGCGAGCACCATGGCAGGAATCATTGGCCCTGCGTACGGCTGGCGCGCTCTCTTCATCGTTGGTGGCCTCGTGCCTGTCGTCTTGGCTGTGGTCCTGTGGAAGGCGCTTCCCGAGTCGCCGCGCTATCTGGCCGGTCATCGCCATCGCTGGCGCGAGTTGACGCGAATCATGCGTCGCATGGGGCATCGCATGCCGGATGATGTCGCGTACGTCGAAGGCAGCGGAGTGGCGATGTCGAAGGCGACCATCGGCGATCTGTTTGCGCCTGCCTTCCGCCGCGACACCATCGGCCTCTTTGCCTCGTTCTTCTTTTGCCTGATGGTCAACTACGTGGCCATTCAGCTCGTGCCTTCGATGCTGAGGGATAACGGCAAATTCTCCCCGGCGGCGGCGGCCGGTGGCCTGCAGTGGGTGAACGTCGGGGGTGTGATCGGTGCCATCCTTGGCGCCCTCGTGATTCAGCGAGTCGGATCACGAGTGACGATGCTGGGCATGTCGGCAGCCGCCGTGGTCTGTTCGATGATCATGGCGGGCATGAGGCTCGATCCGACAGACACCTTCGCGCTGATGGCGATGTTCCTCGTCACGGGCGGGCTGCTCAACGCCGTGCAGACCACGATGTACGCGTTGGCTGCGCACGTGTACCCAACGGAAATTCGAAGTACGGGAGTTGGCACCGCCGTCGCCTTTGGACGCATAGGCAACGCGCTGGCCGTGTATGTCGGTGGATTCGCGCTCGACCGGGGTGGATCCCCCGGTTACTTCACGTGCTGGGCGATTCTGATGGCTGTGGTGTTTCTGTCGCTCGCTCTGGTCCGACGCCATGTGCCACGGACCGCGGGCGTACAGGTGGGTGCTCCTGCCGGCGCTCACTGATCTTCCAGCCACGCTTGGCGTGGAACCCGTGAGCCGGACATAATTAGTGGCTTGGCCATCGTAGGTCCGGCTGAAGCGGACACCACGTACGGGATTCGTTGCCCCACATTCGTCGTGCGACATTCGTAGTGTCCGGCTTTAGCCGGACCTCGACCGCATAGAGGAGCAAACAGGAAATATGAGTCAGCAAAGCTTGGAGCAAGTGCTACAGGGCAAGAATCCAGTCGATGTACTGCGGAACTCGCAGATCGGGGCGTATGTGTACCCGGTCGTGCCCTCCGAGTACTCCAACTGGCGCGACGAGCAGCGAGCCTGGCGCGAGTCGGCGGTCCTCTTCGATCAGTCGCACCACATGGCGGAACTTCTCGTCACCGGCCCGGACGCGATGAAGATGCTGTCGTCTCTCGCGACCAACAGCTTTGCGAACTTTCCACCCGATCGCGCCAAGCAGTTCGCGCCCTGCAGCTACGACGGTTACGTGATCGGCGATGTCATCATGTTTCATCAAGCCGAGCAGGAGTTCAATCTGGTTGGACGGGCACCGACGATCAACTGGGTTGAATTCCACGCGCGGACCGGCGGCTGGAAAGTCGATATCGCGCGCGACGACCGGTCGCCGTCGATCACGGGTGGAAAAGCGGTGATCCGTCGTCACTATCGCTTTCAGGTCCAGGGTCCGAATGCGGCAAAGATCCTGGAGCGTCTCAACGGCGGTCCGATTCCCGACGTCAAGTTTTTCCACATGGACGCCATCACCATCAACGGCCGCCGAGTACGCGCACTGCGGCACGGCATGGCCGGCGCCCCCGGTCTCGAAGTATGGGGACCGTACGAACAACTCGAGGACATCCGCGGTGCCATCGTTGAAGCCGGAAAGGACTTCGGGTTGGTTCAGGTCGGCGCGCGCGCGTACGCGACCAATACGCTGGAGTCGGGCTGGATTCCCTCGCCGCTGCCGGCTGTGTACACCGGCGAGAAGATGAAGAAGTATCGCGAGTGGCTGCCCGCCAACAGCTACGAAGCCACCGGCTCGCTCGGTGGCAGTTACGTCTCGAACAACATCGAAGACTACTACGTGACCCCCTACGAGATGGGTTACGGATCGTTCGTCAAGTTCGACCACGATTTCGTGGGGCGCGAAGCGCTCGAGAAGAAGTCCAAGGAGCCGCACCGGAAGAAGGTCACCTTCGTGTGGAACGGCGACGATGTCACCAGGGTGGTCGCGTCGCAGTTCACGCCGGGTGCCGAGCGATACAAGTACATCGATTTACCGCTGTCCAACTACGCGTCATCTTCGTACGACAAGGTCATGAAGGGCGGCAAGATCGTCGGACTCTCGATGTTCAGCGGCATCAGCTTCAACGAGCAGTCGATGCTATCGCTGGGTATCGTCGATCCAGATATCAAGCTCGGCGACGAGCTGACGCTGGTCTGGGGAGAAGAGGACGGCGGTACGAAGAAGAGCACCGTGGAACGCCACAAGCAGACCGAAATCCGCGTGACCGTCGGTGCCGTTCCCTACGGCCAGATGGCCCGTGAGACGTATCGACCGAAGTAGTCGGGGCTCGGGATCCGGAATCCGTCCCTAATCCCGAGTCCCGAGTCCCGAGTTTGGCGGCGGCTCGATGTGGATGACGACGTCCGCCAGTTGCGGGAACTTCGTCATCAACCGATCCTTGACGATATGAGACGTCGCGTGCGCCTGCTCGAGCGACGTGGTCCCATTGAGCCACAGGTGGAGATCCAGGAAGGCATAGTCAGCGGATCCGCGCGTCCGGATCTTTTCGCAGCCCAGCACCTCGGGTACCGATTGGACCACCGCGCGCACTTGCGCTTCCGGTAACACGATCTCATCTGCCAGGATTCGCGACGCCTCCTGAGCAATGCTCCAGCACGCGTGGCCGATGAAGCCGGCGACCAGCAACGCGGCCATCGGATCGAGCAGCGGATACCCCCACCACACCCCCATCAAGGCGCCAAGCACCGCTCCCGTTGTCAGCACGTCGCTTCGTGTGTGCTTGGCGTCCGCGCGCAGGACCTCGCTCTTCAGCCGCCGTCCTTCGCGAAATTCGTAGGCAACCACCCAGAGGTTCACACCGAGCGTCAAGGCCATGAGGGCGATGCCCTCAGGGAAGACGCGAGGCGTGCCACCATTGACGAATCGATCGGCGGCAGCTGTCAGGACCTCGACGAGGACGACGACGAGGAAGACAAGGATTCCGAGCGACGCCATCGTCTCGTACTTGCGATGGCCGTATGGATGCTTAGCGTCGGGTGGCTGGCGCGCGATGGAGACACCAATCAGCGCGACGACGTTCGACGCTGAGTCGGTCAGCGAGTGAAAGCCATCCGAGACGATCGAGACGGCACCGGTGTAGTACCCGAGGATGATCTTCGCCAGCGCGACGGCAAGGTTCAGGAATAGAACGCGATAGAGGACCGTATTGACTTCGGCGTATCGGTCAGACACACGAGGCCGCGCGGGCCGCCGTCAGAAGACCCGCGCGTTGGGAATCGGCCACCAGCGAAGTTGCACGCGGCCGATGATGTACTTCTTCGGCACGAATCCCCAGTGCCGGCTGTCCGAGCTGTTGTTGCGGTGATCGCCCATCACGAAGTAATAGCCATCGTCGACCCTCTTGGGGCCGAAGTCGTCGTGGCTGCGATACTCGGGTGGCACGAAATCGTCGGGAAGCGGAACGTCGTTCACGTAGACGCGACCGTCGACGATCCGAACTTCGTCGCCTTCTTCAGCGATAACGCGTTTGACGAATGATTTATCCGGATTGAGCGGGTAATAGAGCATCACGATATCGCCGCGCCGCGGTGCGCCCATTCGATAGGCGAACTTGTTGACGATGAGACGGTCTTGATCCGCGAGGGTGGGAGCCATGCTCTGGCCCTCCACACGCGCGACCTGGAAGCCGAACGTCACGATCAGTGTGGCGTAGACGGCGGCGGAGAAGAGAGTTTTGAACCACGCGACGAGCTCGTCTCGCCACACGCCGAGTCGCTGCGACAGCGCGTCGGCGGGCGGGTCCTCGACCTCGAGGTGCAGGGCAGCGGCATGCGCGTCGGCGCCGGGCTCGATCGGGACGGCAACGGCTTCGAGGAGCGGCGGGGCGCTGCCCGGCTCGATCGGCTCGGCTACAGTTTCAAGTATTCGCGGAGCCGCTTGGTCTGAGTGCGGCTCACCGGTATTTCCGTTCCCTTCGTGTCTTTCATCCGAAGGATATAGTTCCTGCTGAACCAAGGGACGATCTCCTTGATTTTATTGATGTTCACCAGATGCGACCTGTGCACGCGCCAGAAGATATCGGGGTCCAGACGCGCTTGCAGGTCGTCCAGGGTCCGGTAGTTCGACGTTCCCGCTACCTGCCCTGTAACTATGTTAATCGAGTCGTCAGCCAGGGAGGCATAGATGATTTCCTCGGCCTGGACGAGCATGAACCGTTCCCCGACGCGAATTGCCACCTGGTCGCGCCGGATCTGCCTGCCGCTCGTCATCAATTTGACGATTTTCTCGAGCTGGTCGTTCACCGGCAACGAGCCGCTCGGGCTCTGGCGGTCGGCTTCAACCCGCTTTCGGGCACGCTGAAGAGCCTGCTCGAGGCGTCCCGATTCGACCGGCTTGAGCAGGTAGTCCACCGCGTTCACGTCGAACGCCTCGATCGCGTGCTGGTCGAACGCCGTCACGAAAACGAGCGCCGGCGGCTCGTCGCCCTTTTCGAGGAGCCGCCTTGCGACTTCGAAGCCGCCGAGACCGGGCATCTGAATGTCCAGGAAGACCAAATCAGGCTCATGTCTTTCGACGGCGGCGAGGGCTTCCAGGCCGTCTGCCGCCTGGCCGACGATCTCGATATCGCCAAGCTGGTCGAGCTGATAGCAGAGCTCCTCTCGCGCCAGCTGTTCGTCGTCGACGACAAGGACTCTCATGCTGTTCCTCGAGAGGGTCAGACCCCTTCACACGCTTTCACATGTGAAGGGGTCTGACCCCACTCATGCCGTGATTTGCTGCACGGCTGCCAGCTCCGGAATTTCGATGCGGGCGCTCGTACCACGCCCCGGCTCGCTCGTCAGTTGAAACTGGTAGTGCTCGCCGTAGATCACCGCCAGGCGCTCGCGAACGTTCGCCAGGCCAATGCCACTCGACATTGGCTGATCCAGTCGCTCGAGCATGAAGCCCATCCCGTCGTCTTCGACTTCGATAATCGCGCGGCTGTTTTCGCGCCGGCTTCGAATGGTGATCACGCCGGGGCCGACCTTCCTCGCGAATCCATGCTTGATGCAGTTCTCCACGAGTGGCTGCAGGAGCATGCTCGGTACCACGATGTCGAGCGTGTCCGGGTTGATGTCCTTTCGGACGCGAAGCTTGGGCCCGAAGCGAATGACTTCGATGTCCAGGTATTCGTCAATCGACTCGAGCTCTTCGCGCAGCGTCACGAAGTGCTGATGGCTGCGCATCAGCCGGCGCAGCAGCGCCGAGAGCTTGACGATCAGAGTCCGGGCCGTGTCAGGCTGCGATCGGATGAGCGAAGAAATCGATGTCAGCGTGTTGAAGAGAAAGTGCGGATTGATCTGACTCTTGAGCGCTTCGATCTTCGCGGCGAGCAGCAACTGCTCCTGCTCCTGCAATCGATGCTCGATGCGCGCCGAGTTCCAGATTTTGATCGGTGTCGCCACTCCCACCACTGTCACGAGTACCACGACGAGAGTCATCCACGGCGATGGCGACCCGAGGTAGAAGAGCCGCTCCGCGCCGAAACGGGCACCGAGCGCCTGCCGCAGCAGTTCGAGCGCGACGGTGGAAAGCAAAAGCGCAAGCTGCCAGTTGGGCTCGAGATTGCGAACCATCTTCCACAGGTGCTTGCGCAGGTCGATGACGACGAAGGGAGTGAACTGCCAGATCTCTTCCTTCGGACACGCCTCGCGCAGTCCGCCGCCGGCAAAACCGCAGCCGACGGCGAAGGGGAGAGCGATGAACTCGTTCGCGATAAGTGCCGGTGTCGCGGCAAGCAGACCAACCAGCGCACCCGTATACGGGCCCGCCAGGAGCCCCGCGAGAAACGCTCCCTCGAGCGTCAGGTCTGCGGCGTCGTACTTCAGGATCACGCGACTGGTGACGCCTGCCATCAGCGGCATGCCGATCGACAGGGTGAAGACCAGCCGATCAACCCACCCGCGCCGTTCGAAGATGAGGATGCGGCGAAACCGATGAAATCGCGCCAGCATTGTCGCCAGCACGGCGATGGCCGCCAACCGGACGAGCAGCGTCAACAGGAACTGCTCGGGCGTCAGGATGCGGTGCTCCACGGAGGCATTGTACAAACTCCCTACTCCCAACAACTAGCGTTTGCCGGACTTCGAAAGTTGGTGTTGTTTCGGGTCTTGGAAGTTGGGAGTTGGGAGTTGTCGAAGTTATGATTGAGGGATGATCGGTCCCCTCATCAAGGGTTTCCTGCTCACCGCCCGGCACATGTTCCAGAAGCCGGTAACGGTCAACTACCCGTATCAGAAGGTTCCTGTATTCCCGAAGTACCGTGGCAAGCAGGTGCTGATGCGGGACGAAAACGGCCTGGAAAAGTGCGTAGCCTGCGGCTTGTGCTCGGTCGCGTGCCCGGCCGATGCGATTTATCTCGAAGCGGCCGAGAACGATGGCAGCGTCCTCGCCGGTCCGCGGTATGCGAGCGTGTATCAGATTCACAAGACCCGCTGCATCTTTTGCGGTATGTGCGAGGAAGCCTGCCCGGTGTCAGCCATCTTCATGGGAAAAGATTACGAGCTGGCCGTGTACAGCAAGGACGACTTCGTGTGGGACAAGGCCGACCTCCTCGTCGCGCCGCCCGCGGGCGCCAAATCGGCCGTGAGCGCCTGAAGACGCAGGCGCGTTCGCGTGCGTCGCGCTGAACGACAGTGCAGCCTTTTCTGGAAGCGCTCGATGCGCGCGTCCTCGTCTGCGACGGCGCGATGGGGACGATGCTCTACGCGCAAGGGGTGTTCATCAATCGCTCCTTCGATTCCCTGAACCTGAGCGATCCAGCGCGTGTGCTGGCGGTGCATCGCGCCTACGCGCACGCTGGTGCCGACGTTCTCGAAACAAACACGTTCGGAGCCAACCTCGTCAAGCTTCGCGGCTTTGGTCTCGCCGATCGAGTGCGGGAGATCAACGAAGCCGGCGCGCGCCTGGCTCGACAGGCCGCCGGCCTGTCAGCCTATGTCGCCGGCGCGATCGGACCGCTCGGCTTGCGCATCGAGCCATGGGGCCGAATGGGACAAGACGAGGCGCAGACCTACTTTCGCGAACAGGCACAGGCGCTGCTCGACGGGGGCGTCGATCTCTTCATCCTCGAGACATTTCGCGACCTGAATGAGATCCGCGCGGCGATTGCAGCGGTTCGCAGCGTGTGTGCGCTGCCGATCGTGGCCCAGATGACCATCGAGGAGGATGGCAACACGCTGGACGGCACGCCGCCGGAGCAGTTTGCACCGGCCCTGCACGAGTCGCGTGCTCACGTAATCGGTCTCAACTGCAGCATTGGCCCAGCGCACATGCTGGAAACGCTCGAGCGAATGACCGCGTCAACGGGGGCAAGTCTGTCTGCGCAACCCAATGCCGGCCGTCCTCGAGATATCGAAGGACGGACGATTTATCTGACGTCACCCGAGTACATGGCGTCTTACGCTCGCCGTTTCGTCGAGCGCCGGGTGCGTCTCGTTGGCGGGTGCTGTGGGACGACACCTGACCACATTTCGCAAATCAAAGGTGCGTTGTCGAAAGTTGGACTGCAGGCGCCACATCGGACGGCGGCGCAGAAGACCGGTCCGGTCGAGGCGCGCACGCCCTCATCGTCGCTTGTGGAGACGCTGCCGAATTCGTCGGAGCAGTCTGCGCTCAGTCGCGCCTTCGCGAGCCGCCGTTGGGTTCGTTTGATCGAAATGGTGCCGCCGCGAGGTCACCAGACGAGGTCCGCAATTGACCGGTCTCTTCAGCTGCGTGCTCGTGGCGTCGACGCCGTCCATGTGCTCGATGGAGTGACCGGCCCGCGCCTGAGCGCCCTCTCGTTGGCGGTCTTGATTCAGCAACAGACGGGCATGGATGTCGTGCTGCAGTTTTCGTCCCGTGACAAGCCGCTGATCGGTATTCAGTCCGAGTTGCTCGGCGCCTACGCGATGGGCGTACGGAACCTGCTCGCGGTCACCGGCGACGTTCGCCCGATTGGTGACTACCCGGACGCTACCGCCGTCGTCGATGTCGATTCGATCGGTCTCGTGAACGCCGTCTGCCGGCTCAATCAGGGGCTTGACGTCGGCGGCCAGACGATTGGTACGGCGACCCAATTCCACATCGGCGTCACCGTGAATCCCGGGGCTGAGGATCTCAATGAGGAGATTCGTCGGTTCGAGTGGAAAGCCGACGCCGGTGCTGATTACGTGATCACGAGGCCGGTGTTCGACGTTGCGGCATTCGAGCGCCTGCATCGCCGACTCGAGGAAGCACGCCTGCCGATTGTGCTGAGCCTGCGGCCTTTCGAGAACGTGCTCGATGCCGAATATCTGGCGAATGAGGTTCCAGGCGTACACGTTCCGCCAGCGATGCTGGATCGTATGAGACGGGCGTCCAGCGCGGAGGCTGCAGCTGATGAGGGTGTCGCGATCTCAGCTGAGATCACCGCTGCGCTTAGGACCACTGTGCACGGGGTCAACGTGATCCCTCCGCCGAGCCGTTTCGACCTGGGCCTCGCCCTGCTCGATGCGCTGGGGTGATGGCAAGACCGCATGGACACCTTCGCGGCATGTGCGCTTTTGTAAACAGTGCTTGTCGGGATCGGGAAGGCCTTGTATAGTGCCGAACGGCAGTCCTCGCGTGTCCTGTCGCGTGTCGTGCCGGAAGTTGAGTGAGTCGAACAGGTTGCGGGCTACGGTTGAGATAGCCGAGCCGCTTGTCGAACCAGGATCGAGGCCCGGACGCCGGGCCCACATGTGAGGAGCCGCTGATGGCCCTGTTCGAGCGCGATAACGAGTTTCAGCCCGACGCTGCCTCCCGTTCGTTGTCGGTGACGGCCGTCGAGAACGACTTCGTTGAATCGGTCTACGAGAAACTCGCCAACGTCTACGACCTGACATTCGGCCCGGCTCTTCATCCCGGGCGGCTCGTCGCGCTCGAAGGGATGGGACTCAAATCGGGCGATCGCATCCTCGAAGTCGGCATCGGCACTGGCATCAACGCGCCGCTGTATCCTCGCTCCTGTCACGTCACCGGCATCGACTTCTCGGCGAAGATGCTCGAGAAGGCGCGCGAGCGCGTCGAGCGCAAGGGCCTGCGCAACGTGAGTCTGATGGAGATGAACGCCGCGAATCTCTCCTTCCCCGACAATTCCTTTGACGTCGTGTACGCGCCGTACGTGATCAGCGTCGTACCCGACCCGGTTCAAGTCGTCGGCGAGATGCGGCGCGTCTGCCGACCCGGTGGCAAGATCATCGTCCTGAATCATTTCCGCAGCCCCAACCCGCTGCTGGCAAAGTTCGAGCGCGCGATCTCTCCCTTCACCGTCCACATCGGGTTCAAATCCGATCTCGACCTTCCCGGCTTC
This sequence comes from Acidobacteriota bacterium, assembly GCA_046732795.1. Taxonomy (GTDB): domain Bacteria; phylum Acidobacteriota; class Vicinamibacteria; order Vicinamibacterales; family UBA2999; genus Gp6-AA40. The sequence continues at coordinate 1,122 of JBKPNV010000389.1, read as the reverse complement.
CTCGCGCAAGCGCAGCTCAAACCAATCTCGGTCCAGAAGGTGAGCTTCCCGCGAATCTGGTCGCTCGTCACCTGCATCAAGGACTGACCGCACTCCTGAACGCCTCTGCCTAAGGCTCGCGACGGTCGAGGTCGATAAATCTTCCTGGGTCACGGACCTAAGGTTCCTGCACTCGCACTGCACGGCGCGCTGCACGAAACGAAGTCACCGATCCCTGGTGGACGTCCACCTTCGAGAGTTTCGACCCGGGCGCGACCAGACGTCGGATCGAGCTGCGATACCCTTTCTCGACGTGCGGCTGGCATCGTTCGTCCTCCGTTTGCCGTCCTTTCCATGGTGCTTGAACAAACACATTCTGCGGGAGGCCACGAGGGACCGATTGCCTGAAGCGGTTCGAGTACGATCGAAGACGCCGTTTGTTGGTAACGCCTGGGGAGCGGCGGGCCAGTGGTCGTCTCAACGAGCCCTCGATCTTCTCGAGACGAACATCGGAGATGGAGAGTGTCGTGGATCTCCGCAAGTTCCGCGCGATGGTGAAGGGTGAGTCCCTTTTGACGAACGAAACTCTCAGCGCATGGTCCGCAATCAGCCTGGCGATGTAGTTGCGATGTGACGCGCAGGCTGGCGCCCCGAACGGGACAGTGTAGATGGACGCGAGAGATATCACTACACAGCCTGCGGGCTCGCGATCGCCTCGGATGTGCGACTTCCTCGATTGCGCTCCGTCCGATATGCGAAACCGGCCGACCTCACCATCGAGATTGCTCGCGCCTTGGATCGAGGAATACCTGGTGAGGCGCGTATCCGATATATCAGTCGGGAACGCCATGAGGACGGCATATCACAACTGACCGTGTGTGGACGGGATCGACGGGAGCACATCGGTCCTGTATCGCGACGAAACCGGGTTCCTCATCAACGAGCACGCAACACGCGTCGTGGTCCACTGGGGCGATCCCCTGACATCCGACGATGCCGTCGTCTACCTGCTCGGGCCCGTGCTCGGTTTCGTCATGCGGCTGCGTGGCATCGTGCCTCTGCACGCCAGCGCCGTGATGATCCGCTCTGGAGCGGTCGCGTTCCTTGGGCAGGCCGGAGCTGGCAAATCGACAACGGCTGGAG
>JBKPNV010000388.1:0-13469 GCA_046732795.1 Acidobacteriota bacterium | reverse complement strand
ATCTCGCCAGGAAGCTCGGGGTGCCGGTAGAACGAATCCATTCGCGGGTGGAGCAGCTTCACGAAGCCAACCCGATGCTCGGATTCCGTGGCTGCCGACTGGGGATCGGCTATCCGGAGATTTCAGCGATGCAGGCACGAGCGGTGTTCGAAGCCGCGGCCATCGTGCAGAAGGAAGGCATAAAGGTTCAGCCCGAGATCATGATTCCACTCGTGGCTTTCAAGAAGGAACTCGATCTGCAAATCGAGGTCGTGCAAGAGGCGGCGCGTGCAGTAGAGGGCGAGCAGAAGGTCAAGCTGAAGTACCTCGTCGGGACGATGATCGAGATCCCGCGGGGGGCGCTGACTGCCGACGAGATCGCGCAGTCGGCGGAGTTCTTTAGCTTCGGGACCAACGACCTCACGCAGACCGGTCTCGGTATGTCACGCGATGACTCCGGCTCGTTCCTGCCGACCTACACCGAGCTCGAGATCATGAAGAAGAATCCCTTCGCCACGATCGACCAGACCGGGGTTGGCCAATTGGTCGACATCGCCGTGACGAAAGGCCGCAAGACCAGGCCGGATATCAAGCTCGGGATTTGCGGCGAGCACGGCGGTGATCCGTCGTCAATCCAATTCTTCGAGAAAGTGGGCCTCAACTACGTGAGCTGCTCGCCGTATCGCGTCCCGGTGGCGCGGCTCGCGGCCGCGCAAGCCGCGCTGGCGATGAAAGCGGGGAATTGATATCAGTCTTCGTTCACGAGGGCGGCGCGACGAGGCAGGCGGACCATGTCGATGCCGCCTGGCTGGAGCCGTCCTCGACGGCGAAGCTGTGGGTAGACCTGGCCGCCCCCACCGACGATGAATTTCTCGTGCTCAATGACGTCTTCCATTTCCATCCGCTGTCGGTAGAGGACGCGCGCAGCGCCCTGCAGTTCCCGAAGGTGGAGCCCTATCCGAACTACCTGTACCTCGTGCTTCACGGAATCGACAGCAAGGCCAATTCGCGCGGTTTCGCGACGCGCGACATCGACTTCTTCCTCGGACGCAGCTTTCTGGTCACGGTGCACGACGGGACCTCGCGCAGTATCGAGCGGCTTCGAGAGGCGTGCGGCAAGTACGAGCACCTGCTCAACGAAGGGCCCGTCGCGCTGGCGCACCGCATCGTCGACTCCATGGTCGACAACTACCGTCCGATCACCGAAGCCGTCGAAGAGCGCATCGACACGCTCGAGGAGCGGGCGCTCGCCGGCCGCTCTCAGCTGGTCGCGCACGTGATGAAGATCAAGCGTGAGCTCGCACACATGCGGCGAGTGCTCATTCCGCAACGCGACGCCATCGGCCGGCTTGCGCGTCGCGAGTTTCCGATCATCTCCGACGAGATGGCCTTCCGCTTTCGTGACGTCTACGACCATGTCGTGCGCCTGACGGAGGAAGTCATCTTGTTCCAGGATCGGATGACCGGCATTCTCGAGGTGAATCTGGCGAGCGTCTCGAATCGGCTGAATCAGGTCATGAAGGTGCTGACGGTGATGTCGACGATCTTCCTGCCGCTCACCGTCCTCACCGGCATGTGGGGGATGAACATCGACCTTCCGCACATGCCGGGCGGGGCGGGGGCGCAATTCTGGTGGATCAGCGGGATCATGTTCGTCATCAGCTTGACCATGCTGGTGGTCTTTCGTCTGAACAAGTGGATCTAGTTGCCACGAAGCACACGAAACCACTCTGAGCCACGAAGACACGAAGAGATGGGCCACGAAGGGCACGAAGCATACGAAGTCACGTCGACGCGAGGCGGAGGCGGTACCATCGTGACCTTCGTTTCTTCGTGGCACATTACGTCGTGTTCTTCGTGGCTGCATAGCTGATGGGAAAAATTCACCGTCTACCAGACGATCTCGCAAACCAGATAGCCGCCGGCGAAGTCGTCGAGCGCCCGGCATCGGTCATCAAGGAGCTGGTCGAGAACTCGCTCGATGCTGGTGCACATCGCATCGCCATCACGGTCGAATATGGCGGTAAGAAGCTGATTCGTGTCGAGGACGATGGTGAAGGAATGGAGCCGGAGGACGCGCGGCTCGCCATTGAGCGCCATGCGACGAGCAAGATCCGCCGATCCGACGACCTGGCCCGCATCGCGACGCTTGGATTTCGTGGCGAAGCGCTGCCGAGCATCGCCTCGGTATCGCATTTCGTCTTGCGCTCCCGCGCACGGGGCGCTCAATCAGGGACGGACGTTCGCGTGAACGGCGGGACGATCGCGTCCGTCATGGAAGCGGGCATGCCGGAAGGCACCTCGATCGAGGTTGCCGATGTCTTCTACAACCTGCCGGCTCGGCGCAAATTCCTGAAGTCGGACGGCGCCGAGTCCGCGCAAGTCTCCCGCATTGTCACGCAGCTGGCGTTGTGCTATCCGGAAGTCGGCTTTACGCTGACGAGCTCGGGCCGAAAGGTCCTGCAGGTCCCGCCTGTCGCGACGCTTCGAGATCGTTTATACCAGCTGTACGGAGATCGGAGCGATCTGGTTGATGTGCGTCGGGATGGCGGGGACGTCACGCTCGTGGGCTATATCGCCGCGCTCGCGGAACAGGGACCGACACGGGGGCCGCAGAACGTCTTCATCAATCGGCGCATCGTGCGCGATCGCACCATCGCACACGCCATCATCGATGCCTACAGCGTGGCTTCGATCAAGGAACGAAGCCCGGAAGTGCACCTGTTCATGGAGATGCCTCCCGACAGCGTCGACGTGAACGTGCATCCGACGAAAGCGGAGGTCCGGTTTCGCGACCAGTCATTCATCCACGAGCTCGTTCGCCGCGCGCTTGGCGACGCCCTTGGCCGCGGGCCTGTCCCTGAGTTGCAGTTGAGCTCGCCGTTCGCGAATGCCCCTCAGCCCGCGACGTTGCCGCTGCCACATGCGTACTCCGCTGTTTTTCCGAGCCGCTGGACGACGTCATCGACCGCACCGACACGTGCCAACGGGATCGCACCGACACGCGAAGCGAACCTCACACCGATAAGCGACGATCAGATCGCCCCGACGAGCGAGGCAAGAGTCGCACCGACAAGCATCAAGCCCCTGATGCCCTTAGGCCAGTTCAGGGATACGTTCATCATCGCCGTCGACGAAGATGGGATCGCCATCGTCGACCAGCACGTCGCTCACGAACGCGTCCTGTTCGAGCGGATTACCGAGCGGCTGACCAGTGGCCGCCTGGAGAGCCAGCGCCTGCTCGAGCCGATGCTGGTGGAGATGTCGATGGCGGCGCGCCAGGCACTCGCCGCCCACATGCTCGAGCTCCAGCGACTCGGGTTCGAGGTGGAAGAATTCGGTGGCGACTCGCTGCGCGTATCGGCGTTTCCCGCCCTGCTGACGCGCGAGCACTGCGAGATCGCCCTCCGGGCGCTCGCCGAGGACCTCGAAGGTCTCGATCGCGGATCGACGATCGAGGATGCCCTGAAACGCATCGCCGCGACGATGGCGTGTCATGCCGCCGTCAAAGCAAACTACCCGTTGACGATGGAGAAGATGGCGCACATCCTGGAAGAGCTGCGTCGCACGGCGTATTCGACGATATGCCCCCATGGGCGGCCCGTCATGCTGCGGCTGACCCGGCGCGAGGTCGAAAAGAACTTCCAACGAATCTGAGTCGGGGTCAGACCCCTTCACATGTTTGCAGTCACGAGGTGGTCGATGGCCAATGCGCGCACGTTGATTCATGTGATCGTCGGGTTGACCGTCGCGTCCGCCTCGGTCGGACTCGCTCAGCAGCCGGCACCGCCAGGTCTCCCACCGCTGTTTCTTCGCGAAGAATGGCGTCAGCGCGATCGCCCGCCGGACGCGCCCGCGAACTTCGTTGCAGAAGCAGGCGTGACAGCGGCTGCCGTCACGAACCCAAGTCTCGAGTTGAAGCTTTACGATCCGAACGCGAAGAGCATTGCCGGTTACGAAAAGCAGCCGCCGGCCGGATCGACCGCGCGAGACTGGGGCGGCCCCGCCTGTATTCAGCTTGCCGGTTACAACCAGAATCCGCCTCCGAAAGAAGTCTCCGCCGGAGCCCGCACGGATCCGGCAAACCTCTGGACTGGCGTGTGTCAGACCCCGGTAGCGGCCACGCTCCGCGACAAGAACAACTACGTCGACCTGACCGGTCTGGCACGCATCAGATGGGTGACGCGCGTCTCAGGCTTTCATGTCGTCCGTCCGGTGGTGAAGCTCGCTGATGGGACGTGGCTCGTTGGTGACTACAGTGAGGGCGCGCCCTCGAGCAACTCGACGCTGTTTCTCGAATCGGAGTTCGCGGTGGGGTCGATCCGTTGGCTCACGCTCGATATCTCTCGTGTCGTCACGCGAGGACAGACGTGGATCGACAAACCGGATCTGAGCAAGGTGGACGAGATCGGCTTCGCGGATCTGCTACCAGGCAGCGGGCACGGATGGGGAGGGTTCGTCAACGTGGCACGCATCGAGGTCTACGGCAGGCCGGTCAAGAGGTGACGCGGCAGCGTACCTGAGCGCCAAAAATTGGCGCCGGCGGTGTCCCGTTTTTTGTCAGCTGCGCGCGTGAGTGTCTCATCTCGGAACCAGCAAATTTCCAAATTAACCTCCGCAATCACCAACCAGAATTGAGATCGATGCCGGCGCGTGCAGCCGCGCGTCATTGATCGAAGCAAGGCCGTGCATATCTGGATGTCTGCCTGGTCGCCGCCAAACTCTTCTACTTTGGCCGGCACTTTGCTCAAGATCCGGCCAGCATGAGCGTTCGCGATTCCGGGGTCGTCGCTATCGAACACCCGGTGTCGCAGCTACGAGAACATGCGGAACTGTGATGGCTACTTCATCTCGTAACCTCGTCGACCCGTATCCACTCGCGCCGACCATCGTCGGTTCGAGTGCCGCAATGGAACACGCGGTGAGCGTGGCGACTCGTGTCGCTGCGAGCAACGTCAAGGTGTTGATTACGGGAGAGAGCGGTGTTGGCAAGGATGTATTCGCCCGCCTGATTCATAGCCGCTCAGCGCGGCGTTCCGAGCCGTTCGTGACCCTGAACTGCGCTGGCGTCGCCGAGACGCTGCTCGAGTCCGAGCTGTTCGGCCATGTGAAAGGAAGCTTCACCGGCGCGTATCGCGACAAGGTTGGCTGTTTCGAGCAGGCGCACAAGGGAACCATTTTTCTCGACGAGATCGGCGACATGGGACTGAGGATGCAGGCGCTGCTGCTCCGGTTTCTCGAGACAGGTGAACTGCGGCGCGTTGGTGCTGACTCCCATTCGGCGCGTGTTGACGTCCGCATCGTTTCGGCGACGAACCGCGACCTTCGGGCAATGGTGAGCAGGGGGCTGTTCCGGGATGACCTCCTGTTCCGCATCGACGTCACCCGCATCGAGATCCCTCCTTTGCGCGAACGTTCGCAGGACATCCCCGCCCTCGTGAGTCACCTGATGGCGAAATGTGGCGGGTCGCTCACGATCAGCGACGCTGCCATGCGGTTGCTGGAATCGTATCGCTGGCCCGGCAATGTGCGCGAACTGCAGAACGTCGTCGAGCAACTCGTGTCGCTGGTCAGTGGCAGAGCGGTGGAGCCGTCCGATCTGCCGCGGACGATCGTGGCCAGTCACCGAGACTACAAACATGTGATTCACGACCGTCGTCGATCCGTTGCGGCCGATCTCTACGAGGGGCTGACCTCCGGCGGTATGCGCTTCTGGGACGACGTTCACACCCTCTTCATCGATCGCGACATCACGCGTGCCGATCTGCGGCAGCTGATTCGCCGTGGTTTGGTGACCAGTGCGGGCAGCTATCGAGGTCTCCTCGAATTGTTCGGCATGGATCAAGCTGATTACAAACGGCTGTTGAACTTTCTGGCGGCGCACGACTGTCGCGTCGAAGCCCGGGAGTTCAGGCCCGCGGCGCGCGCCAGCGATTCGCTGGCGGCGCTTCCCTACAAACGCTCAGCAACCGCCTGATCAAGTGGCCAATCACATGGATCATTCATTGTTGAGCGGTGGTGGCGGCGGCATCCTGAACAAATCTGATGCAGCCGAGATGCTTGCGGTGGATTTGGACCGTGAGCTCACCAATTTTTCCTGCGATACAAAGGCGGTCGGCCGCTCGACGGATCGCGCGGTGGCTGCCGCGGGCCAGACGAAACGACCCGTGCACGCCAGACGCGATCAGGGCCTCACGACCGCGTGCGCGGCGCTCGTGTGCACTTCATCGAGTGAATCGGCGCCTCGGGCGCGGGCGTGCCCGGCGGGCACACCAGTTGCTGCGCGACAGGTCGGTAGTCCGATGATTGAGCGCCGTCAAGCAGTACGAGTGCCGTTCGTTCAACCGGGAGTGGGGAGCCTGCGCCTGGTGCAGGACGTTCAGATCGCCAGGCTCGGTTCACACCATGCGATTGTGATCGTTCCCCGCCAACTGCAGGAAGGCGAGCGGTCGCTGCTCGAGATTTGGGTCGGGCACGATGCCAAGCCATACACACTGCTCGTCCACGTCGTCAGTAATCAGCTGGTCATGGACGAGGGCTCGCTGCGCTGGCAGGCCCGTCTCAAGATGGTTCACCCCGCGCCTCGTGGTGGGGGCGCGGGAGTCCATGTCGGTCCCGATCGACGGCTGATCGGCGCACTGATTCGGCGCGTGCCGGTGCGCGTCGTGGAAGCGAGCACTGGCGGCTGCGTTTTCGAGAGCCCTTTCGCAGTCAGCGAGGGGACGGTTGGCTTCGTGCAGACACGAACGGCAACGCGTGATTGCTCGGAAGCCGTGCGGGTAAAACGCATGTCCGAGACGTCGGATCCCGCCTGGGCGTACCGGATGGCGGCGGAGTTCTTGACCTTGGGTCCCGTGTCGCTGGACTCACTTCGCGGCCTGGCGACGATTATGAGCGTTACTTCAGAGGCTACCAATTAATTGGCGATGCATACACCTACTCACGTCATTTCTGAACCCAGGCTCATTGGAAGCAGTCCTGCGCTCGAACGCCTTCGCTCCGCGGCGGCACGGGTGGCCGCGGGCAACGCCAAAGTACTGATCACTGGCGAGAGCGGAGTCGGCAAGGACCTCATCGCGCGATTCATTCACGCGAGGTCGCCCCGAGCCGACCGTCCCTTTGTCGCACTCAACTGCGCTGGTGTCGCGGAGACGCTGCTGGAATCAGAGCTGTTCGGGCACGTCAAGGGCAGCTTCACGGGAGCGCATCGCGACAAGGTCGGTCTCTTTCAGCTTGGCAATCGCGGCACCGTGTTCCTTGACGAGGTGGGTGAAATGAGCCTGCGGATGCAGGCGATGCTGCTGCGCTTTCTCGAGAGCGGGGAAGTGAAGCCCGTCGGCGCCGACCTCGCATCGGGAAAAGTGGATGTGCGGGTCATCGCCGCCACCAACCGGAATCTTCCCGACATGGTGGCAAAAGGGTTGTTCCGTGAAGACTTGATGTACCGGATCATGGTCGTCCACCTCGAGGTGCCGCCGCTGCGCACGCGCCGGGAGGACATCCGCGCGCTCGTCGCTCACGTGATCGCGCACACCGGTGTCGCGCTCGAAATGTCCGAGGAAGCAATGCAGGCGCTGGAAAGCTACCAGTGGCCCGGTAACGTTCGCGAGCTCCAGAACGTCGTCGAGCAGCTCGCATGGCTGCAGGGACAGTCGGTGGTGCGCATCGAGGATCTGCCGCCGGCGCTCACCCGTTCCGCTGCGGGAGGTGTCAGACCCGCGCGCGAACGACGCAAGCAGGTATCCGACCTTCTCTACGAAGGAATCGCTGCCGGGACGTATTCGTTCTGGGAGCACGTGTACCCGATGTTCATCAATCGGGACATCACGCGCGCCGACCTGATGGGATTGGTGCGCCAGGCGTTGTTCGAGACCAGTGGCAACTATCGCGCCGCGCTGCGGGTACTGCGCATGGAACCTGGAGATTACAAGCGCTTTCTGAATTTTCTGTCGACGCATGACTGCACGGTCGACTTTCGCGAATTCCGCTCCGGCCAGTCAAAACGGGAGCGGACAATCGAGCCTCTGTTGAAGAGTCCGCTTTCAGCGGCCAAGCGCGAGATCGTGCCTGCGGAGCGCAAGACGGCATGAGCCATTTCTTGCGGCCACTGCTCGAGGGGCCTCGGGAGGCAGAGTTCGTCAACGAGCGCACGGGCGCGTGTGTTGCCACGACTGTCGAAACCGCATTCGATTCAGCGACCCGCCGCCGCGGCCTTCTCGGGCGTGACGGTCTCGCGGACGGCCACGCGCTGGTACTGGCGCCGTGTAACGCGATTCACACCGTCCGGATGCGATTTCCGATCGACGTGCTCTTCGTCGCCCGCGACGGGCTCGTCACCAAGATCGTCGAGCGGCTTGGGCCATGGCGCGTCGCTGCATCGTTTTCAGCGTTCGCCACCGTTGAATTTCGAGCCGGCACTCTCGGCGATCACGACGTGAACGTCGGCGATCGTCTTGCCATTCGATCTGTGATTGACGATCTGCGTAGCGCCCCGGACATTCGTCTGGCTACCGGCAGACGAGTTCGCGTCGCAGACGGACCGTTCCCGAGAAATACGTAGACAACCCTCGCAAAACGTCGCGGTCTGCGCCTCGAGAGGCCCAGCGATGCCCCGGCACCGCGGTTGCTCTTTGCTGGGGTGGATGAGTGGTCGTCGACGGTTCGCTCGATACGTCCCCTACGTGCCGCCCATTGGGTGTGCGCGCCTTGTTTCCGATTGCATCGTCGAAGAATGGAATCGCGATTCGGCGGTGGTCGTCACGAATCAACCTGCCGAACATGATCAGGAATTCGTGGTGCAGTTCACGTCGCCAACCGGCGCGATGACGCTGTATCCCGTGCGTGTGACGTCATGCGCACCGGATCCACGCCATGGGCCGATGCGATTCCGGTTGCACGTGCAATTCCAGTCCCACATGACAGCACCGGCACAGGGTGCTCCCAGGCTGACCCTTCTTACTCCTCGAGGCTCGGACGAGTGACCAACGCGGTGTTACTGAGAAACGTGCCGCTCGTTCTGCGGGACGTGAGCAGCGGCGGCTGCTCGATTGAATCACGCACATCACTGCACGTGGGAATGGTCGGATGGCTCGAAGTGGAGTTCGAGGGCGAGCGACGCTACGAGTGGTTTCGCATTGCACGCATCCACAGAAGCAGCGACGACGTCTTCCTCGCGGGCGTCGAGTTCCTGCCGTTGTCCGCGGCGGGATCTGATTCCTTGCGCAGCGCCATCGGGCGTCTGCGCCACGCACCGGAGGCAAGCCCCGAGGGCGCTGGACGATCGTCTGGCGATCTCGGGAACAGTGACGGCAGCAGCGACGCTGCCGCCGCGCCCGCCCCCGCGAAGACCGCGAGTTCTACTGGCAAAATCGTCGATTTCTTTCGCCGAAGCTAGCGCGCGCACGGCTGGCAACGCCGTTGCTCAGGGTAGAGACAGCGGCGCACACGGGGTGCGCATCACTAAGGAGACAACAGAGATGCAGAAGATGATTGCCCACCTCGTGTGGGATGACCGCGGTCAGGACCTCATCGAGTACGTGCTGATCGGTTCGGTCGTTTCCATCGGCGCGTTGCTCGGAGCGCAGGCGCTCGGCACCGGCCTGAACAACTGGTACAACCGCGTCGCCACGTGGGTGAACGGTCAGGGCCCCGCAGCCAGCTAGTCAATCGATCGATGGAAAGGGGGGCACGACGCCGCACCCGCCGCAGAGTGCACCCCTTGTTCCATCACCGAGCAAACGCATGACTTCCTTGCTGGTGCGACTGATCACTGAAGAACAGGGACAGGACCTCGTTGAGTACGCGCTGCTGACCGCCGCGGTCTCTGTGGCCACGGTGCTGGGAATCGCGGCGCTCGGCAGCGCGGTCAATTCGGTCTATACGGCCTGGGACACGAGAACGCAAGACCTTTGGGAGCCACAGGCTCCGGCAGCAAGCTGATGCAACTAGACATGACCATTACAGCGCCCGTCGTTCTCATCGCGGTGACGGCGTGCGCGTTCGATCTGAGAACGCGCCGGATTCCGAACGCGCTGACCTTCGGTGCGGCCCTCGCCGCGTTGTTGTTCCACCGGGTGACCGGCGGCTACGACGGCGCGATGACCGCGGCGGGCGGATGGGTCGTTGGCCTCTTCCTCTTCCTGCCGTTCTTCGCCCTGCGCGGTATGGGCGGCGGCGACGTCAAGCTGCTGGCGGCGCTGGGCGCCTGGCTGGGACCGCAGCAGGTGTTGTGGCTGGCCATCTACACCGGTATCGCCGGCGGCGTCATGGGCGTGTGGGCGGCCGCGGCCAGCGGATATCTGAAAACGGCAATGCGCAACGTGTTTGGCGCGTTGCTTTACTGGGGCACGGTCGGCTTCAAGCCGGTGCCCGGACTGACGCTCGAATCGGGCGAGGCGCCTCGCTTGGCCTACGCGCTCCCGATTCTCGCAGGAACACTGGTGGCGTTATGGCAACGATGACACGTCGGCCGCATTGGCGGTGCGAGGAAGGATCGGAACTGATCGAGTTCGCGCTCGTCACCCCGATTCTCGTCCTCCTGCTCGCCGGCATTTTTGACTTCGGGAACATGTTCCGTAGTTACGAGGTCGTGACCAACGCAGCTCGAGAAGGCGCGCGCGTCGGTGTACTCCCGGGGTACGACCCGGTGGACGTGCAGGCGCGTGTGGATGCCTACCTCCTCGCCTCGGGCTTGACCGGCACTCGCACCACCAATGTGGTGAACACCCCCGTCGCCACGGGTGCGGGGACCTTCACCGCCAGATCGGTGACCGTCAATTACACCTACCCGTTTGTTGTTCTTGGACCGGTCGGTGCGGCGTTTGGCGGCACCTTCGGAACGATTCAGCTTCGCGCGGCAGCGGTCATGCGCGTCGAAGCAGCGGCAGCACCTTAAGGAGAGGTCATGAAGAAGCAGCATCGCACGCTGATTGTGGTGTTCGTGGCGGTTCTGACGGCGTCGGTGGCCAGTTTCGCGATGTACCAGGCGATCCAGCGCCTCGGTGTTCGCGAGGTCGAAGTGGCGCACACCCAGGTGGTGGTGGCCGCGCAGACGATCACGATGGGCACGCGCCTCCACGAGAACCATCTTCGCCTGGTCGACTGGCCATCCCGAAACCCGGTGCCAGGAGCCTTCTCCGATCCGCAGAAGCTGATCGATCGCGGCGTGATTGTGCCGATCGCTGAAAACGAGCCAATTACCGCGAACAAAGTCGCATCGCTCGAAGCGGGCGCCGGCCTGCCGCCGGTCATTCCCGAAGGTATGCGCGCCATCTCGGTACGGGTGAACGAAGTGATTGGCGTCGCGGGATTCGTCGTGCCGGGATCGCTCGTCGATGTCCTGGTGACGGTTCGCACGAATTCCGGACCGGCCGACGAGCCGATGACGCGAACGGTCGTGAGCAAGGTGACGGTCCTGACCGCCGGCACGAGATTCGACCAGGAGAAGTCGAAGGACGGCGAGCCGATTCCGACCTCAGTCGTGACGCTGGCGGTTCTTCCCGACGACGCCGAGCGGATTGCGCTCGCTGGGAACGAAGGAAAAATCACGCTCGCGTTGCGCAACCCGCTCGACGTCAATTCGACGGAGACGAAGGGGATTCGCCTCGCCGGCCTGATGCGTGGCACCGGCCCCGAGCCGGTGGTCGACCCGGTCAAGAACAAAGTCGTCGCGCGCAAACCGTCGCCGTCGCCGGCTCCGGCTCCTCCCCCGGTCTACACGGTTGAAGCGATTCGTGCAGCGAAACGAAGCTCGGAGGTGGTGAAGTGACGCGTAAGGTTTTGTCTCTCTCGATGTTGATGCTGCTGGCGATTGCCGACCTCGGCGCGCAGCAGGTTCAGCCAGGTCAATTGCCGCAGGTCTCGGTCACGGCCGGACGTTCGACCATCGTGACGACCGAATTCGACGTGACCCGGATCGCAGTAACCAATCCCGAAATCGCGGATGCGACCGTCGTGCGGCCACGCGAAATTCTCGTCGATGGCAAGGCGCCAGGCACGATCAGCCTCATTTTGTGGGGTGACACCACGCGACTGCAGTACGACATCGTCGTGGAGCAGCCGGTGACCGCACTCGAGCAGCAGATTCACCGGCTGTTCCCGGACGAGAAGGTCGTCGTGACCTCCAACGCCGACGGCATCGTGCTGTCGGGCACTGCCTCGAGCACCCAGGTGATGCTCCGCATCGGGGAAGTGGTTCGTGCAGCCTCCCCGAAGGCGAACGTCATCAACATGCTGCAGGTGCCGGGAGGCAGTGACGCCCAGCAGGTGATGCTTCAGGTGCGCATCGCGGAAGTGAACAAGCGGGCGCTGCTCGAGTTCGGAAGCTCGTTCTTCACGGGAGCGACCGGCGCAGGCGACTGGATCGCTCGGGGAACAACCGGCCAGTTTGCCGCACCTGAGTTCAAGAACTTGAGCCGATCGGTCGCCACCGGTGCCAGCGGCGCCACGGCGACCTCGGCCAGTGGCGAGATCGAGTTCAGCGACTTCCTGAACATCTTCCTGTTCAACACCAGCTGGAACGCTGGAACGCTGATTCGGGCGCTGAAGCAGACCGGCTACTTCCAGAGCCTCGCCGAACCGAATCTGATTGCCTACAACAACAAGGAAGCGAGCTTCCTTGCCGGCGGAGAGTTTCCGATTCCGATCGTGAATGGCGTCGGCCAGGTGTCGGTCGAATTCAAGGAGTTCGGTGTCCGGCTGAACTTCACCCCCACCATCGCCGGCGACCTGATTCGGCTGAAGGTGCGTCCCGAGGTCAGTTCGCTCGATTTCAACAACGGCGTGACGCTCGAGGGATTCCGCATCCCGGCATTGACGGTTCGCCGTGCTGAAACCGAGGTGGAGCTGCGCGATGGACAGTCGTTCGCGGTGGCCGGTTTGATCGACAACAGCGCACAGACCGACAAATCCGCGATTCCGTTGCTCAGCCAGGTACCGATCATCGGCCACCTGTTCGCGTCAAAGGCGGAGCGCCAGGAACGCAACGAGCTGCTGGTACTGATCACGCCGCGTCTCGTGCGGCCGCTCAATCCCGACGAAGTGCCGGCGCTGCCGACGCTGCCGGGCCGCTTCCTCCCGCCCGGCGATGACGTCGGGAACCGCCTCGAAGGCGGCGGCGGAACGGTTGACGCGCCTCCCGCGCGATAAGCGGCTCCAGCCAGCTGAATGGACTACGACATGAAACGACTATCTGTGCGTTCTGACCATGGTGCGATGCTGCTCAACCTTGCGGTTGGCCTCATGGTGTTCATCGGAATGCTGGCGTTCGTCGTCGACTACGGTGTCATGTGGGTCGGCCGGGGGCAGGCACAGAACGCCGCCGACGCGGGAGCGTTGGCGGGCGCAGTCGCGATGGCGTTGGACACCAATGGATGGACCGATCGGACCGAAACAGGGCCCGCGCGTGCAGCCGCGCTCCGCATGGCGCAATCAAATGCCATCTGGAGCGCGACGCCGAGCGTCAACGTTGCGACCGATGTGTTCTTCACCGG
>JBKPNV010000387.1:0-14123 GCA_046732795.1 Acidobacteriota bacterium | reverse complement strand
GGATCGAACGAAGAGCTGACTGCCACCCTCGACACGGTCGTTGCTGGGGGGGGCAACATGCTTCGCGTGATCGGCTCGCTGGTCTACGAGGCGGATCGCTTCTACGACCTGTGCGACGAGCGCGGGATCATGGTCTGGCAGGACTTCATGTTTGCGAACATGGACTATCCGATGGAGGATGCCGACTTCCGGGCTGACGTCGAAACAGAAATCGACCAGCAGCTCCGGCGCCTGCAGCGCCACCCTTGCCTCGCCGCCTATTGCGGCGGCAGCGAGATCGAGCAACAAGCGGCCATGTTCGGCGCACCAAGAGAGATTTGGAGCGACGAGTTTTTCTCGCGCGCTCTGCCAGATCGGATCCAGGTGCGGCACCGCGGCATGCCGTATTGGTCGTCCACTCCAACGGGGGGCGCCCTTCCATTCCATGTCGGTGAAGGACTCGCTCATTACTACGGGGTGGGCGCCTACCGCCGTGCCCTGGAGGACGTGCGCATCGCCGGTGTGCGTTTCACGCCCGAATGTCTCGGGTTCTCCAACATCCCGGAACCGGATGGGCTCCCGACGCTCGAGTCGGGGCGGATTCCGCCGCCGCACGATCCTGCCTGGAAACAGGGCGTGCCGCGTGACACCGGACCTGGGTGGGATTTCGAAGACATCCGCGATCACTACCTGCGAGTCACCTACGGCGTTGATCCCGTGGACTTGAGAAGTGTCAACCTGGAACGATACCTCGCGCTATCGAGGACGCTCACGGGCGAGCTGATGCAGAGGGTGTTCGAGGAATGGCGGAGCGACAGCAACATCTGCGGGGGCGGGCTGGTCTGGTTCCTCCGCGATCTCCGTCCCGGCGCGGGTTGGGGAATACTCGATCATTCCGGACGTCCGAAGGCGGCATATTACTTCTTGAAGCGCGCCTGGGCCCCCCGCGCGATTCGTTTTCTCGATCGAGGTCTCGACGGGTTGCGGATCGAGGTCAGTAATGATGTCAACGAGCGGCTCGATGCACTGATCGAGCTGCTGGTGATCGCCCGCGGGTCGACGGTGACCGCCCGGGCGTCGCGCAGCGTCTCTGTCGCGCCCCGGTCCGGCTGCGCGCTCAATGCCGACGAGTTACTGGGCGCATTCTTCGACCTCACCTATAGCTACCGTTTCGGCCCGCCTATGCATCAGGCAGTCGTGGCGCGCCTCCTCGATGCGACGTCCGATACGATGTGGGCCGAAGCAGTGTATGTTCCTCAATCGCCTTCAGCGGCGCGTCCAGCCACTCTGACCGCGGCGGTCGAGCGGGCAGGCCACGATCACGCTGTGAGGTTGACGTCCGAGATGCTTGTGCACCACGTCCGCATCGACGTCCGCGACCATCTTCCAGAGGATAACTATTTCGCACTCACGCCTGGTCGACAGCGGGTGATCCTGCTGCGCCGCGTGAGTGCAACGGAACGGCCATTTCGCGGGTTCGTGGAGGCCTCCAACATCGCGGAGGCAATTCCACTGCACCTTCCGGAATGAACCCGCGCGCCTTTTGGCTGAAAGCGCCGTCCGGACCGCTCGCGTCCTGGCTGCACCTCCCCCAGAGCGGAACGCTACGGTCCTGCGCGGTTGTCATCTGTCCTCCGATGGGGTTCGAGTACACGCACTCCCACCGGTCGCTCCGGCATTTAGCGGAGGCGTTCGCGGAGAAGGGATTTCTCGCCGTTCGTTTCGATTATCACGGCTGCGGAAACTCGCCGGGCGATGCGTTCAGCCCGCAGCAGCTGCGGACGTGGGTGGCCGATATTCGCGCGGTGGTGCGTGAAGCGACGCTCCTGAACGGCTCCGACCGGGTGGCGCTGGTTGGCTTGCGTCTTGGTGCCCTGCTGGCGGCGTTGGCCGCGACGGAGATCGACGTTGATTATCTGATCGCGTGGAGTCCCGTCGTGAGCGGGCGCCGCTACATACGTGAGCAACTGGCGATCGCTGGAGTGGGAGGAGGTGAAGAGCCGCCAGGCCAAGGCTATATCGAGGGCGGCGGTTTCGTCCTCTCTGATGAAACGGCCGCCGAACTCAAGAAGGTTGATCTGTCCGCACTGCATTACCGTGTCGGGCGAGCCGCGCTCGTGGTCGAACGCGACGACTTGCCGCAAGAGAAGGGGCTCGCTGAAGCTCTGAACACGCAGGGCATCCGCACCACTGTCACTCGGCCCCCCGGTTATGCGGGGATGATGGCCGAGCCACAAGACACGGTCGTGCCGCGCGAGGCGATCGACTCCATAGTCGAGTGGCTGTCCGAGCGAGTGCCGACGCAGAGACTCGCGTTGGCTCCAGATCTCCTCGAGTCGCGAACGAGCGTCACATCGTGTGGGTGGGAGGGAGATGTCGCCATCGTCGAGGAGCTGTGCTGGGTGGACGCTCCGGCTCCGATCTTCGGTGTGTTGACCACTCCGACGAGCCAAAAGCCGGCAGGCCCCGTCTTTATCCTCACCAACGCAGGATCGGTTCATCACGTGGGGCCCAACCGACTCTACGTGGAGCTCAGTCGGCAGCTCGCACGGCACGGCTTCCCGTCCTTCAGATTCGATCTTCGCAATCTCGGCGACAGCGCCCGAGGGAGTCCGGCGGAGGAGAATCATCCCTATCCTGTGACGGCGATGGACGATGTGGAGGCGGCGCTACGATGGCTGACGCAATGGCGTGGCTTCAACACACTGGTCGTCGCCGGCCTCTGTTCGGGGGCCCACACCGCGTTCCACGTGGGCGCTGCCGTGGATGGTCCTTCGCTGCAGGCGACCTTACTACTGAATCCCCTCACGTTCTTGTGGACGCCAGGCATGTCCCTGGAAATTCCGTCGGCACACCGAACCGTAAGAGACGCGAAGTACTACGCTCAGACCATGCGCAATCCGAGCAAGTGGCTCAAGTTAATCAAGGGACAAGCCGATCTGGGTTACATCATGAAGTTCGCGTTTCAGCGGACCGCTGATTTCGTACGCAGCGCCTGGTCGGACACCCTGGAGCTACTCGGGATGCGATCACCCGGACGGCTGGCCAGAGACCTCAATCGCTACGTCTCGCGCGGGCGTGCCATCGATTTCGTCTTCTCGCGCGACGACCCCGGATTCGAGTTACTCATGAGCGGAGGGCGGTCGGTGGCCGGACGGCTCCGACGTCGTGGTCTCTCCACAGTGCAGTTCATCGAGGGTGCCGACCATACCTTTTCCAGGAAGGCGTGGCGCGACGACTTGATTGAGCGGACTGTGGCGCAAGCCATCCGCCGCTTCGGTTCACGCGTCGAATGAATCGGACCAGCGCACAAGGGTCGGGTGGCGGAACTGGCTCGCGACGCCCGCATCGTGGAACGCGAGGCGCAGCGCGCAACGTGGCGATTGAGGACGAACGGCGACAGCCAGTCGTGACTCGGGCAACGCCATCAGCCAGAACTGCCAACCGCGCCCCGCGTCGTGGGGTGTGAACCGCAGGTCGGAATCCCCTTGAAACTCGAACGAAAAGGAGTGCAGGCCGAGGGAGAGGCCCGATCCGACCGCCTTGATGTAGGACTCTTTCAGCACCCACAACTCGAGGAATCGCGTCGGGTACTGGTCGGGCGGACACATCTGCAGCTGCCGAATCTCGCTTGCGGCGAAGTAGCGCGATGCGATCTCGCTGCCCGCAACGCTCCGCTCGCAGCGCTCGACGTCAATCCCGACACTCGCACCGCGCGTGATGGCGCACGCCACCAGGCCTCTGGTGTGTGACAGGTTGAACGCGAGCGGCGGCTCACCGGCCTGCTCGGCAACCACAGCCGGTTTGCCGAAACCGTTGGCTTCGAACCGCCACTCGGCAGGTGCGACCCCACCGTACTGCGACAACGCGCGACGGAGCAGTGCATGGGAAGCAATGAAGTCGCGCTTATCTTCCGCGAATAGGAAACGGTCGCGGCGCGCGCGTTCTCCATCCGAGAGCAAGGCGTCCCACGACGTCAGCTCGGCGTCACCGAGGGAGCCGGTATGGCAGTACCACAAGGCTACGTCGCTGCACTCTCGCCGGGCCATCCTCTCGCTGAACTCGCTCGCGGCCATTGTCGCACGTGACGCCCTTACTTCATCGCTCGGCGTGAGTCGCATCGGCCGCACCACCGGACGGAGGCGATCCTGCCGGATGACTCCACAATCGGTGACCAAAGGAGCGATGTACCGGCACAATTCCCCCACCATGCGTCGTCGCAAAGATGCGCGTCAACTCCGCACCGAAGAAGAAGACCTGGGCTGAGTAATACACCCACGCCAACATCGCGAGCACGCTCGCCGCCGTCCCGTACGGCGACGCGCCGGTCTGCGTCACGAATGTTGAGAGCACCAGGCTTCCCAGATTGAAAAGGAGCGCCGTCACCACAGCGCCCACCCATGCGTCACCCCACGCGACGTACGCGTCAGGAAGCGTCTTGTACACCAGCGTAAAGACCCCGGTCATGAGGATGAAGCTGACGAGAAAGTTGATCAAATGGAGAACCGCCGCTGGCAGCGGCAGCGAGCTGTGAAAGTACGATCCCGCGATACCAATCGCCGTATTGATGCCCAGTGAAAGCAGGACCAGCACCGCCGCACCGGCCGCGATCAGGAAGCTATACAGGCGATCGGTCAGCATGGTGCGCATCGTGCCGAATATCCCAGCCGCCTCCGACGGCGGACCCTTGACTCGCCACACCAGGTTCAGTGATTGGCGCAGTTCGTTGACGAACGCGGACGTTGCCAGAAACAACGTGATCAGCCCGACGAGCGTTGTGATAATGCCGCCCGTCGGCGACACATGCTGTTGAAGCATCAGTTCGGCCGCTCGGGCGCCCGTTGGACTGAGGAACCGCTGCAGCCATGGCGTGAGCTGTTCCTGGGCGGCTGCCCGGCCGATGAAGAATCCAGCGATGCCAATGATGACGATGAGCACGGGTGCGATCGAAAACAGCGTGTAGTACGCAAGCGCAGCGCCCAAGCGGGTCGCACTATCTGCCGACCAGTCCGAGTAGGTCTGCATCAACAGGGCTCCAAGCTTCTGTGGACGCATACGGCAAATCGCGCGGAGCTGGTGCCGCACACTGAATCGCTGCTGCGTCTTGACCGGCGCCGGCTGATCCATGGGACCCACTTTCTTGCATCTGACCGGGTTCGGTCTTCGCACGGCCGGCTCTACTGCAGTCGACCAGTAACTCGAGTGTCTCGGTCCATATCAACGCAAGCCAGTGCTGTGCCATCGAAGCTGTCGTCTTCTCCGTATCATGTGCGGCCGTCGTCAAACGAACTTCCTATCGTCCTTGACAGTTCACCGGCACGTGGCTGACCGCGCGATTCACGGTCGCGCTGACACGGATGAGCACACGCAGCATTTCATCGTTCGAGACGGCCGGGCGACGAACAGGACGTTCGACATCACGCCCGACCGGAGCGGATCGTGTTCGAGCGATGGATTCCTGCCCACCACTCGCATGAACGCTCGTTGACGACGGGCCCGCTCGGCGCCGCAGCGTCAGCGGCATGCAAGACGCGGCTGGCTCGTAAGCGTGCGCGCGACGCGGGGCGATCTGCCCATCGTCAGGCACACCCTGCTCCGCGGCAAGCGCTTCCGGTGAGATCGACGTTTCACTCGTGATAAGCCAGGCAAGGGCGCTACGACGGCCTCACCGAGGACCTGTCGCGGGAAGGCAATTCAAGTTGATGTAGCGCATAATCTGGTGTCCCGTTCGTCCATTCATCGGAGATCAACGTATGACTCGGTTCACCAGCCGTCTCACTCTCATCGCGCTCGCCGTCGTCGTCGTGCCACTCATGGCCCAGCAGGAGGTGCCGATGCGCAATAACACGCCGGTCGCACCTCAGGGTATCAAGATTCCACCGCTGCCCGAGACGCCGGTGCGTTACGAGACCGCAGAAGGACAGAACATCCGCGTCAGTGTTCTCGCCCGCGGTTTCACGAACGGGTGGAGCATGGCATTCGTGTCGGACGACACCATCCTCGTGGCCGAACGCGGCGGACAGATCAAAGTCGTGCGCAACGGCGTGGTCGATCCGCAGCCCGTCGCCGGCGCGCCCGCCGCACGCGGGCAGGGACTTTCGGGAATGGACCTGGCGCTGCACCCGAACTTCGATCGTAATCATGCCGTGTACATCAGCTACACCAAGCCGCTCGACGAGAAGCGGACCACGCTCGCGGTCGCGCGCGCGGTGTGGGACGGCAACGGCCTCAGGGAAGCGACGGATATCTTCGTCGGCGAGGGCGGAGGCGGTGGTCCGATCGTGTTCGGGGGCGACGGCATGTTGTACGTCGCGAGCGGCGGAGGCGGAGGCGGAGGAGTACCGAACGCCACACAGGTGCTGAATAACATTGGCGGCAAGATCCTGCGTCTCACCGACACGGGCTCAGTGCCGAAGGACAACCCGTTCGTCGGGCGCGCCGACGCCAGACCCGAGATCTTCACGATGGGCCACCGCAACACGCTGCGCATGGCCATGCACCCCGGTACGGGTGCGATCTGGCAGGTCGAGAATGGGCCGAACGGCGGCGACGAGGCCAACATCCTCGTGCCTGGCGCCAACTATGGGTGGCCGCTCGTCAGCCTGGGCCGAACGTACGCGGGTCCCTGGCAGGGGCCGTTCTCGAAGGAAGGCTTCCGCGACGCGACAGTCCTCTGGATCCCGTCGATCGCCGTCTCCAGCATCGCTTTTTATACGGGTGATCGCCTCCCCAAATGGAAGGGGGACGTGTTCGTCGGCGGCATGCGCTATGGCGAGATTCCGGGCACCGGGCAGCTGCACAGAGTCCTGATCAACAAGAACCTCGAGGAGCTGCGGCGGGAGCCGCTGCTCGTTGATCTGCGGAGGCGGATTCGTGACGTGAAGCAGGGCCGGGACGGCTTGTTATACGTGCTCACTGACGGCGAAGAGGGGGCGATTCTCAAGATCGAGCCGGCGGATTGAACCGTCTTCGTTCGATTTGAAAGCCGTATTTATCTCGGCATCTTGCCTCTCGCTGTGTTGCGGGCCGGGTGATGCGGCCGGCGCCCGCGTGATACGGGCCGGCCGACCTCACCCTGCAATTCCTGAAGGGACGCGCGGAGACGCTTCAGCACTTTCGCGCCCTCGCGTGTGATGCGGTACACGCGAGCATCGCGCGAGTTCTCGGTTTCATCCGCACGCAGCCATCCGCGTCCCGCCATACGCGCGAGCAGGGGATACAGCGTGCCGGGACTCAGGCGATACCCGTGTCGATGGAGTTCCTCGAGCATCCAATGGCCGTAGACACCCTGCTCCTCGGCGTGATGGAGGATGTGGATCTTCCAAAACGTCAACAGGAACTCCCGAATGACAGGATCACGTTCGGCCATTGCCCCCGTCCGCGCTGTGGGCAACCGGTTTGCCTTCACGAGGTTGAACGTCGGTCCCAGGTCGCAGTTCGTCTGTCCCTCGGGCGGCGACCTCGTCACCCGCTCGCAGCTCACCAAATACCTCGACCAGCGGACCCGATGTGAGCCCCGTTTTGATGTCCACCCATTCTGCCTTACCGCCGCGAATACGCACGACGAACGTGCGGTCGGTCGTCGACGCCACACTGGTGCTGGGCACGAACAGTGAGGGACGCGATCGATGAACCGGCCATTGCACCTGACAGAACGTTCCGGGTGCCAGACGGCCGTCTCGATTGACCACGTCCAGCTCGACAGCCATCGTTCGCGTGCTGACGTCCACGGCTTGCGCGATCCTGGCGACCTTTCCCGAGAACGTCTGGTCCGGATACGCCGCCACGGTGAACGCGACCTCGGTTGCCGTCTTGAGTTCGCTGGTATACGCCTCCGGGACAGGAACCACGAGGCGCAGTCGGTTGTTCTCTACCACGCGCAACAGCGGAACCTGCGCGCCGGTACCGCTCGAGGGGCCGACCAGCGCGCCCGGGTGCACGTTTCGTTCGGTCACGACGCCGTTGAATGGCGCCGTCACTCGAAGGTAGCCCTCTATATCGCGGACCGCGCTGAGGGCCTGTCTCGAAGCATCGACGCCCTGTTGCGCGGCGACGACCTGGTTTTGACTGGCTTCCGCTGCCTTGTCGGCAACCACGACGTCATTTCCGGCGACGACGCCCGGAGTCGATGATGCATTCTTCAGCCGCTCGAACGTGCTCTTGTCTGCATCTGCCTTGGCGCGCGCGGACGCCAGTTGTGCCTCGAGCGCCTGCAGCCTCGACTCTGCTTCGCGTCGCTGCGCGACCAGTTCAGGCGCCTCCAGAATCATCAATACCTCGCCTGATCGAACGATCGAGCCGCGATCCACGTTGATCGACTTCACAAATCCAGTCACGCGCGGAAAGATGGCAACCGTCTGAAAGGCCGTCAGTTCCCCAGGAAGGGACAACTGCACATCGAGTGGCTGCTCCACGACGCGCGCAATATCGATCGCGGGGGGTCCCGCTGGTGCCGCGGCAGACGCAGCTGCGCTGCCCTTACCATCGCTCCGGCACGACACAACCGTCACCGCCATCGTCGTGATGGCAATCATTGCGAGCCCGCGGCGGATGATCGTTCTCCCGATGGTCATTGCTAGCCCCGTTGTGTGCCCAGTGCACTGTCGGGATCATCGGGATCGAGCGACGCTGATGTGGTCCGTGCTGACTGCTGGAGCAGTGAATACACCGACGGAAGCACGATGAGCGTGGCAATCGTGGCCGCGAACAACCCACCGATCACGGCGCGGCCCAATGGCGCGGCCGCGTCGGCGCCTCTTCCCAATGCCAGCGCCATCGGAATCATTCCGGCAATCATCGCGGCCGTTGTCATCAGTACCGGGCGCATTCGCGCCCGCGCGGCGTGCATGGCGGTCTCCTGAGGCGGCGCACCCTCGCGCCGAGTCTGCTCGGCGAAGGTCACCAGAAGAATCGCGTTGGCAACCGCGACGCCGATGGCCATGATGGCACCCATGAACGACTGCACGTTCAACGTGGTTCGCGTCAACCACAACATCAGCACGACACCGGCTAGTACTGCCGGTACCGTGGAGACCACCGCGAGCGCCAGCCGTATCGATTGGAAGCTCGCCGCCAGCAAGAGGAAGATGACGACGACGGCGACAATCAGTCCGGCGGTCACATTCGTGAGTGTCTCTTGCATGGCAGCGATCTGCCCGCGCACCGCGATGCTCGCGCCCTGCGGCGGCTCGCCCGCACGTCGGATCGCATCGTCCACCTGTGCCACGACTCGCCCGAGATCCTCCCCGGACACATTGGCCGTCAGGGTCACCATGCGCTGACCGTTGATGCGGTCGTACTCACCAACAATGGTGGCATTCTCGATGCGCGCGAGATCTCCAAGCAGAGGCTTCGCCGTTCCACCCGCAGTCACGGGAACCACCCGCAGATCTTCGAGCGTCGTCATCTGTGGCTGAGGCACCTGCACCTGGACCTGAAACGCGATTCCGGTCCGCGGGTCAGCCCAATAGTTCGGAGCCACGAAGCGACTCGACGATGTCGCCGCCGCGAATGAGCGGCCAACCTGGTCGACAGTGACCCCGAGTTGACCCGCCATCTGACGATCCACGTTCACCTGAATCGCGGGATAGTCGAGCGTCTGCCCGTACTGCAGATCGCGCAAGGATGTAATCGTCGCCACTTGGTCGCGCACTTTCGCCGCAAACGTGCGTGTCGCCGCGAAGTCCGGCCCCATGATCGCGATCTCAACCGGTGTTGGCGCACTGAAGTTCATGATCCGGCTGACGATGTCGCCGGGTTCAAACGAGAACTGCACGCCAGAGAACCGCTGGCGGAACGCGTCTCGCAGGTGATCTTGGAGATTCGGGAGATCGAGCGACGAGTCTTCACGAAGCGCGACCTGCAGCACGCCTTCATGCGACCCTCCCGTCCACAGGAAGATGGTGTTGATCGGATACGACGAGGGCTGGACACCGACGTACCCCAACGTGACGTCGACCTGATCCTGGCCGGCTGTCGCACGGATCGCGTCTAACACCTCGCGCGCCAGACGCTCGGTCGACTCGAACTTCGTACCGGCTGGCGCACGGAAGCGCAGTTGGAATTCCTTGACGCCGCTCGGTGGAAAGATCTCGCGCCCCAATGTCAGCCCGACCGCAACCACCACGCCAACAGTGATGACCAGGTACGCCGCCACGAGAAGTACCCGCGCAGGTGCGAGCCGATGCAGCAGCGCGGCGAGCCTGCTTCGCAGGCGATCGATCCAATCCTCTCGATGTGCCACCTCGGCAGCGGTTGTCTCGTGCGTGCGCAGCCACCACACGGACAGCACGGGAACCAACGCACTCGAAAGCAGGAACGACGCGATCATCGCGAACCCGACGGCCAGCGAGAGCGGGACAAAGAGCGACCGCGACACGCCGGTCATGAAGAACGAGGGTACGAACACCGCAACCACCGCCAGCATCGCGAGCAGTCGCGGGACGACGACTTCACCCGACGCGTCCAACACTGCACGGGCGACCGGCTTGCCGCTTGCCAGATGGGTATGGATGTTCTCGATGGCGACCGTCGCTTCGTCTACGAGAATGCCGACCGCCAGGGCCAGACCGCCGAGGGTCATGATGTTGATCGTCTGTCCGGCGCTCCACAGTGCGATGACCGCGGTCAGCAACGCGAAGGGGATCGTGATCACGACGATCGCTGAACTGCGCCAGTCGCGGAGAAAGACCAGCACCATCACGCCGGTCAGGAGGGCGCCGAGCAGCGCTTCGCGGACCACGGATTCGAGCGCGGCCGACACGTGCGTTGACTGATCGAGTTCGTAAGAGACCGCGATATCGTCCGGCACGAGCGACTGGAACCGGGCCAGGTTCGCTTTGACTTCATTGACAACCGTCAACGTCGACGCATCGGGACGCTTCGTGACGGGAATGTAGACGGCGCGCCGCCCATTGACCAACGCGTACGCCGTCGGGATGTCGGTGCTATCGCTGACAGAGCCGACGTCCCGGATCGAGATTGGCGGGCCGGCACCCGTACGAATCGGCAACTCGAGCAGATCGTTGACGGTGCTGACGACCGAATTCATCGGCGAGATGCGAGTCTCTTCCCCGATGTTCACGCTGCCCGACGGCACGATGACGTTTCCGGTTGTGACGGCGCGAATCACGTCGTCGGGCGCCATGCCGTAGGAGCGCATGCGATCGGGATCCACGCGGATCACGATCGTGCGTTGACTGCCGCCGAAGGGCGGTGGAGACGTGAGTCCTGGCAGCGTGGCGAACTGCGGGCGCACCCGATTGAGCGCCAGGTCCTGGATTTCCCCGAGACTGCGTGTCTCGCTTCGAAATACCAGATAGCCGACAGGCACCGTGCCCGCGTCAAACCGCATGATGAATGGACCCACCGTTCCGGGTGGCATAAAGGCGCGCGCGCGATTGACGTAGCCGATCGTCTGCGCGAGCGCGCCGGACATGTCCGTGCCCGGATGGAAGGTAAGCTTCAGCAGTGCGGTGTTCTGAATCGACTTCGATTCGACGCTGTCGATGCCGTTGATGTACAGAAAATGGTACTCGTAGTAGTACGTGATGTAGCCCTCCATCTGCGCGGGACTCATCCCGCCGTAGGGCTGCGCGACGTAGATGACCGGGAGATCCAGATCAGGAAAGATGTCCGCCCGCATACGCGTCACGGCAAAGCCTGCGGTCAACGCCGTCGCAATCACCGCGACGACAATCGTGACAGGGCGACGAAGAGCGGCGCGAATCAACCACATGGCTCTACTGCGCTCCTGACGTGCGAAGGAACAGTATGAAGGGTGCGATGTTCCCGTGTGCGACTGTTTGCGCCAGTAGCGCCCGCCATACCTCGACGCGTGCGACCGCGTCCTGATACTCCGCCGTCGCCAACAGGCTTTGTGTTTCCGCCACTTCGACGATGCTCGCCAGGCCGGCATCGTAGCGGGCGCGCGCTTGCAACTCGCTTTGCCGTGCCGCCGCGAGCTGCAGCGGCGTGTTCTGCGCGATCGCGCGCGCTGCGTCGACGACGGCATCAGCTGCGCGCTGCTGACTCGTGATCGTCAGTACCGCCTCGTCGTAGCGTGCTGACTCAGCGCGCGTCAACTCACCCGCCGCGACCCGCCGGGCACGCAGGCTCGCGATGTCGAATAAATTGGGAAACACGATCTGTACGCCTGCTGCCCAGTTCGTGCGTTCGAGGCCGAGGCCATCCGCGCCCCCGTCGAACGAGCCATCGGGGTTCGCACCACTGCCCCGAGCGAACACACTTGATTGCAGATACAGTCGTGGCCGATCGGTTTTTGTCAGCACGTCTTCGCGAGCGTGCGCGAGGTCGACCGCCGCCTGGCCGGCTTGCGCCAGGGGGTGCTCGGCCACGGCCGCTCCAGGAAGCGTTTGATCTGGAACGGGGTCGAGGAGCCTCGTCGAATCCACCGAGATGGGACCGTCTGCGATCCCGAGGACTTGTCCGAGCGTTGCCTGCGCAACGGCCAGCAGCTGACGAGCCTGGATCGATCGCGTGCGAGCTGCAGCCAGTTCCGCGTCCGCCCGCGAGGCTTCTACCCCGGGCCGCAGCTGGTTGTCGACCAGGGTGTGGGCGGCGCCGGCGAGCACATTGCGGCGCTGCACGTCGGCGTCTGCAGCGGCCAGCGCTCGTTCGGCGCTGACGACGTTGAGGAATGCACTGCCAACCGCATTCTGCACGCCAAGCCGCGTCAATCCTTCGGCTGCCCGCGCGCGGGCAACATCGGCTTGCGCTTCCCGCACGACAGCCGAACGAAGACCGAAATCGACAGGCTCCCACGAAACCAATGCGCCCGCGGCGCTGCCCCACACGCTGTCGCCGGAAGGGGCAGGCAGAACGGGACCTGAGAGCGCTGGGATGACCGATTGCGGGAGAAGCTGGCCAAAGCTGTTATTCGCCGTTGCCCGATTCGTCTGCCACAGTGAATCGAGATGCGGCAGATACGCTGCCTTGGCGACCGTCACGTTGGCCCCTGACGCGTTGACTTGCGCCAGCGCCGCTCGAACCGTCGGGTAGTGATCGAGCGCGAACTGCAGCGCCTGCTCGAGCGTGAATGTCGGCCCGACTGCCTGAGGCGACGCCGTCTGGGCCCACGCGGTCGAGGCTGACGTTGTCATGCTGATGAGCGCCATGCTCACGCGCAACACCGCCGTTGACCAGCCGCTTTGCCGCAACAGCCGTGACTGGGAGGCGCGCCGAGAGCAATGGGCTACGTCACGATTCACGTTCTGCATTGATGCCTGGTCAGGGGTCGCGGTTGACGTGCCTTGACGCTGAGCTGATCCATTATCGAATTTCGACTACAAGTACCGATAACGGGAACCGAGCCTAATGCGGAGATTCTGACCCTGTCAAGCGTCGCAACGCAGATGTGAACGGAGCATGACACGCAGGGCGCTCCGATCTGCCGGGTCGCAGCGCCGCGACATTGCCTGCGGGTTCACGATACAGATAAACTCGAACACATGGAAGACCGCTTCGCTCACTTACGAAATGCGACGGAGGCCGCCGTGTGTGACGGCGGTGGCGAGACACCATCCGAACTCCGGCGCGCGGTCGTGAAGGGCGCGGCGCCGCCCGATCTCGCGCTGCTCGTGCAGAAGATCCGGTCGCGCGCCTACACTGTCACCGACGCGGATATCGACGTGCTGCGCAGTCAATACTCGGACGATCAACTGTTCGAACTCATCGTCGCCGCAACGTTCGGCGCCGCATCCGAGCGGCTCACGGCGGCTCTTCGGGCGCTGGAGGAAGCGTGAGGCTCAAGAATGTCGAGCGCGGCGATCGACTGTCGTCCAAAGTGCAATATCTCGTGATTCGCCTCGTCTCAGGGTTTCGAGCACCGGACGTTGTGCGGACGCTCAGATATCGCGCGGATTTCTTTGGCCGCCACCATAACGCGCACACGCAGGCAGTCATGCGCGGGCCATCGGAGTGGTCGGTCGGCGAGCGTGAACTCTTTGCGGCCTTCGTCTCGCGCTTGAACGCCTGCGCGTTTTGAACGAACGCCCACGCCGCGGTCGCGGCGTCCGCGCTTCACGACGATCGTCTCACGCAGCAAGTTCTCGACGACTATACCAGCGCGCCGATCGACGAACGCTTGCGTGCCGTGCTGGGTCTTCTCGAAAAAATGACACTCT
>JBKPNV010000386.1:0-5699 GCA_046732795.1 Acidobacteriota bacterium | reverse complement strand
TCCACACGCCAGGCTGCTGCGGCTCGGTACACGCCTGTGGCGAGAAGGCCGTCGAGATCGTGATGTCGATGACGACGAGGCCGCGACGGAAACCGATCGTGACGTCGCCGAATGGACGCCCGAGCTCGTGCACGTGTCCCTGGAGTGGCTCGCGCTGCGGGCAGCGCTTGGGCGCCGACGGGCGATGTGGTTGACCCGCCTGGTCGATGCGAGCGTGCTATGGCGCGATCCCGGTGCCGCGTCTGCGCGCCTGATGGTGATCGAACGCGGCGAGATCGTGCTCAGCGCAGACGCTGACCAAGACGGAACGCTGCCGATCCCACCGGGCTATCAGCGTCCCATGATGGCCCGTCGTGCGCTCTTCACAGTGGCGTGCTTCGATCGTTTACGCGTGCTGAACACTGAGCTCAAGCGCGTGGTGGCGGCTGGGGCTCCTGCGGCGGTGCGCTTCGGCATTGCGCCGGCGCTCGCCGATGCTCGACTCGCCGCCGCGCTCTGGTGGGTGTGACGTGCGTGTGCGGTTCGTGTCCGACACGCACATCAGTCTGCTTGTGCGGCGGGCGATAGGATGGCTCGCCGGAGCGAGGATCGTCGATGTCTTTCGCACGAGCGTGAACGGGTCGTGTGCGGACCGAAGGTGTCGCGGCGGCGCTGGCGATGTTCAAAGCTCTCTTTCAGCAAGGCGTCGGAACTCGTCGGGGACGGAGCGCTCAACCCGCACTGCTGATCCATAGTCGACGGCGTTTCCTCCGAAGCGCTTGCGGATCGCATCGACGGCGCGGTCTGCGCGCGATCGCGCCAGGCCCCGCTTTGTGCCAGGACGGCATCCTTCGTCGGCAAGCCCGAGCGGCAGCTCCAGTTGCACGATCGCATGCGCTTCGAGATGTGAGACGGCGATCGCCAGCAGCGAGATCGTCCGCTCGTCACGGTGATCCGCAAGGACGCCGCGCACCAGGTCCTCGGCGATCTCAGCGAGCGCCCTCGTGGCAGAAATCGGTGCTGGAAGCGTGAGGGAGCGCGTGACGGAGCGCAAATCGGCGAAGCGCACGCGAACCGTGACAGTGCAGCCAGCCAGGGATTTGGCGCGGAGCCGAGCGCCGATGCGGTCGGCGAGATGATGGAGCGTCGGTTTGAAGACGCGTTCGATCGCAGGCCGCGTCCCGAGCGCCGATTGTGCGCCGGCGGAGCGCGCGCGCCGGCGCGTCTGGATTGGCCGCGGATCGCGGTTCCACGCGAGTGCCGTCAGCTTTCTTCCCGCCGCGTGCCCAAGCAATCGCTCTACGGATTGAGGAGAGCTCTGAGCCAGTTGACCGATGGTGGTGACGCCGATCTTGGCGAGCCGCGCCTCTGTGGCTGGGCCCACGCCCCACATCAGTGCGACGGGCAGCTCGTGAAGGAACTCGAGTTCAGTGTCTGGATCGACGACGACCAATCCATCCGGCTTCGCGACCTGCGAGGCGATTTTCGCCAGGTGCTTGGTACGCGCCACGCCGACTGACATCGGTAAGCCAAGCTCGGCGCGCACGCGAGCTCGGACCGTCCTGGCGATCTCTGCCGGCGAACCGAAGAGATGCGTGCACCCGGCCACGTCGGCGAAGGCCTCGTCGATGGAGATGCGCTCGATGGCAGGCGTGAAATCGCTCAGGACTCCGATAGCGGCGTCGCCGAGCCGTTGGTATTCGTTGAAATGTCCGCCGACAAAGACGAGGTCCGGACAAAGTTGCCGCGCGCGCCGTCCAGACATGCCGCTTCGTACGCCGAAGACGCGCGCTTCGTAGGAGGCGGCGAGCACCACGCCGCCGCCCACCGCGATCGGCTTACCGTACAGGCGCGGGTCGAGTAACTGTTCGACTGACGCATAAAAGGCATCGAGGTCCGCGTGGAGGATGGTGGCTGTGGAACCCATCTGGGTTGGTCCTGCGCCCATGAGCGAAAATATGACGAAAGTCCATCAAAAGCAAGGCACTCGGCAACAACAACGGCACCAAAGCTCTCCCGGACGCTTCATCGCCGATCGCGTTCTCTCGTAATCATCGACACCACTCTCGGGACCGGAGGCACATCCACCCACGTGCGCGGCTCGGTGACCAGACCGGCCCGACTCTCAGCGAATCGCCCCGGTTTCCAAATGGGATACGCCCTGATCTACTGGCGATCTCCACGAAGGCGCGGCCTGACAGAATAGCCGTCGGATCACCACCGGCTTCTCCGTCTGCCGCCGAGGTAACTACATCGGCGCCACGAGTACACTGAGCGCCCGTGGCCCTCTGTTCCGGCGCTCGCCTCGGCCCCTACGAAATTGGTAGCCCGCTGGGTGTCGGCGGGATGGGCGAAGTGTATCGGGCAACGGACACGCGTCTCGGGCGGGTCGTGGCCATTAAAGTTCTACCGGACGGGATCACCGCGTCTGCGCAAACGCTGGAACGCTTCCAGCGAGAAGCGCGGGCGGCCTCCGCGCTCAACCACCCCAATATCTGCACCATCTACGATGTCGGCACTGATCCACCGTTCATCGCGATGGAGCTGCTCGAAGGCGAGACGCTCCACGAGCGGCTCCGGCGGGGCCTGATGGAGGTCCCGGTCCTCGTTGACCTCGCATTCGCCGTGGCCGATGCCTTGGATGCCGCGCACGGCAAGGGCATCGTGCATCGCGACATCAAACCCGCGAACATCTTCCTCACGCCGCGTGGCCCGAAGATTCTCGATTTCGGGTTGGCGAAAACAACCTGGGAACCGGCGGCCGTCGGCGTCTCTGACGAGGCCACTCGTCCGGCTGAGACGCTGTTGACAGATCCAGGTCACACGCTCGGGACGGTGTCGTACATGTCACCCGAGCAAGTCCGGGCCATGCCGTTGGACGCGCGCACCGATTTATTCTCGTTCGGCGTCGTGCTCTATGAAATGACGACAGGCACGCGACCATTTCGAGGAGAAAGCACGGGGACCATTTTCGAGTCGATTCTCAATCGCGCTCCTGTGCCTCCAGTGCGGCTGAATCCCGATGTACCGGCGGCATTGGAACGGGTGATCGACAAGTGCCTCGAGAAAGATCGGAATCTGCGCTACCAGCATGCTTCCGACATTCGCACGGACCTCCAGCGCTTGAAGCGGGACACAGATTCGGACCGAGTGACTGGCAAAGCGGCGCCAGCCATCACCACCGTCACGCGTTGGAAGATGATCGTGCCCGCCGCCGCGCTGCTGGCGCTCGCCGTGGCGGGGTACGTCTATTTTCACCGCGTGCCACCTCTGACGGAGAGAGACACGATTGTCCTCGCCGATTTCACAAACACGACGGGCGACTCCGTGTTTGACGGGACGCTGCGCCAAGGGTTGGCGATACAGCTTGAACAGTCGCCTTTCCTCAGCCTCGTCTCCGACGAGCGTATCCAGAAGGCACTGGGGCTTATGGGCCGGCAGGCAGATGCGCGGCTGACTCCGGAGCTCGCTCGGGACATCTGCGAGCGAACCGCAAGCGCCGCTGTCCTGGAGGGCTCGATTGCCAACCTCGGAAGTCAGTATGTGTTGGGGTTACGCGCAAAGAACTGCCGCACCGGAGACATCCTCGATGAGCAACAGGCCCAAGCCGCAAGAAAAGAAGACGTCCTGGCCGCCCTGAGTCAAATTGCCGGTAAATTCAGAACCAGAGTCGGCGAATCGCTTGGCACAGTCGAAAAACACGACACCCCGCTCGAAGAGGCTACGACGCCATCACTCGAAGCCTTGAAAGCCTATAGCACGGCTTGGAAGGTTGCCTCCTCAACTGGCACTGCTGCCGCTGTCCCGCTTTTTAAGCGCGCCCTTGAAATCGACCCCAAGTTCGCGATGGCACATGCGAATCTGGGGCTTGCGTATAGCTCTATTGGAGAGTCCGCCCTCTCTGCGGCGAGCATCAGCCGAGCCTATCAGTTGCGGGATCGCGCCAGTGACCGAGAGAAATTCTTTATCACGGCGTCCTACGAGGTGCAGGTCACGGGAAACCTGGAAAGGGCGCAACAGACCAGTGAGTCGTGGGCGCAAACGTATCCTCGTGAGATGAACGCCCATGGATTCCTGGCGGGGATGATTTACCCAGTCTTCGGCCAATACGAAAAGGGGGTCAGAGCGTCCACGAAAGTTGTCGAGCTCGATCCGGACTTTGCTCTCGGCTATTTCCAGCTTGCCTTCAGCTACACATACCTCGATCGCCTCGCGGAGGCCGGGAGCGCTCTTCAGCGAGCCTCCGAGCGCAAACTGGAAATCCCTGAGTTTTTGGCCCAGCGGTACAGCATCGCCTTTTTGAAGGGCGACACGGCGGGAATGGAACGGGAAGCGGCTCTGGGTCGGCGGACATCCGGAGCGGAAGACTGGATGTCTGACCAGGAGGCGCTTGTCCTGGCCTATTCCGGACACTTGAAACAGGCGCGGCAGATGTCACAGCGCGCAGTGGATTTGGCTCAGCAAGGGGGCAAGCGGGAAAGTGCGGCGCTGTACGAAACTGGAGCAGCGCTGTCTGAGGCCTTTTTCGGGAATGCGCCTTCGGCACGGCACCGCGCGATGGCGGCACTCGAGCTTTCAAGGGCGCGGGATGTGGAGTATGGGGTGGCCTTTGCTTTGGCTCTCTCGGGTGATTCTGCCGGCTCTCAGACACTCGCGGATGATCTGGAGAGGCGGTTCCCCGAGGATACGGTTGTCAGATCGAACTACCTGCCGGCGCTTCGCGGACTGCTCGCACTGAACCATGGCGAGCCTGCAAAGGCTATCGAACTCCTGCAAATCGCCGTTCCCTATGAACTGGGCATCCCGCCGAGCAGCTTTATTGCGGTCTTCGGCGCCCTCTATCCGATCTATGTACGTGGCGAAGCGCATCTGGCCGCACATCAGGGCGTCGAAGCGGCGGCAGAATTCCAGAAAATTCTCGATCACCGCGGGATCGTAGTCAGCGATCCCGTCGGCGCGGTGGCACGCTTGCAACTCGGCAGAGCGTTCGCGTTGTCGGGAGATCCGAGCAAGGCAAAAACTAGCTACCGGGATTTCCTCACGCTCTGGACCGACGCGGACCCCGACATTCCGATTCTCAGGCAAGCGAAGGCAGAATACGCCGAGCTGCAGTAGCTTTCGCATTTGACTCCACGTGCATCCTCGACTGATTCGAGGAGGTAAAGGCGCGCGTCCAAACCACGAGCCAGTACGTACCAGCACGCGCGCCGTTCGCGCTCTTTGAAACAAACTCTAAAGAAAGGACCCGGGCGAAACGGTGAGGACACTCCTCTCGGTTTCTTCATCTGCGGGTCGTCCGGTTTGCACAACTTCACCTTCGGTAGCCGCAGACCTCTAATCTCTCGAGCCGGCCCGTCGCGGCGGGGTTCGCGAGCTGACGCAGAGGGCGTGTCCTCGCCAGGGCGACGAAAGACGGCATAGCATTCGCACCAATGCTGCTCACCAAGCCGCAAAGAGGGGCGCGCTCCCTGACTCGTTGCCTGGGTACCCCGTTTGAATCGTGTTTAACGAGAGTGGTATCGACTAGCTTGCGATGGTCTTCATTTGCCGACCACGTTCGGAAGCCGCGCAAAATCGCCTGCCCTTCCTGAGACAAGGGTGACAGTTTATTCCGGAGACATGGGTGACACTTTGCCCCCGAGGAGGGGGCATGCCCTGGAAGGAGTGTCACGTGGAGGACGAGCGTCTCCGGTTTGTGGCCCGCCTGCTCGACGGCGAGA
>JBKPNV010000385.1:0-4717 GCA_046732795.1 Acidobacteriota bacterium | reverse complement strand
CAGACCGGCCGTGCGCAGGATTACGTCTATGGTCTGGCAGTTGGGCTTCTTCTCTTACTCGTCTGGGTGCGCTGGTCGCTGACGTGAACGGACTTCCGATTCTCTCCGTAATGACGTGGGCGCCGTTTGTCGCGGCGGTACTCGTCATGTTCGTTGCGCGCCGCAGCCCGCTGCTGGTGCGGATCCTGTCGCTGGCCGGCGCAACGATTTCGCTGCTGGCGTCGCTGTGGGTGTATTTCGCGTACGACCGTGCCGCTGCCGGCTTTCAGTTCCAGGAAAGCGTCTCGCTGGTGCCGTCGCTCGGCATCTCGTACCTGCTCGGGATCGATGGCATGAGTGCGCTGATGTCGCTGCTCACGTCGATCATCATCTTCGCGGGCGTGTTCGCGTCGTGGACGGTGAAGGAGCGCAGCCAGGAGTTCTACGCGCTTTTGCTCATCCTGGTCACCGGCGTTTACGGCGTTTTCGTCTCACTCGATCTCTTCGTCTTTTTCCTGTTCTACGAGATCGCCGTGCTGCCGATGTATCTGCTCATCGGCATCTGGGGTTCGTCGGGTGAAGTGCGCCCGCAGGGGATCTTTGGGTGGGCGCTGGGTCGAACGGGCGTCGGGACGAAAGAGTACGCGGCGATGAAGCTGACGCTGTATCTCCTGTTCGGGTCGGCCTTCATCCTCGTCGGCATTCTGGCGCTCTTCGCGGCGACCGGCTCCAAGTCGTTCTCGTTTCTCACCATGGCGGCGCAGCAGTTCGATCCGGCACTACAGACGTGGGTGTTCCTTGCCTTTTACGTGGGCTTCGGGATCCTGGCCGGCATCTGGCCGTTGCATACATGGTCACCGGATGGGCATGCATCGGCGCCGACCGCTGTATCGATGCTGCATGCCGGTGTGCTGATGAAGCTTGGCGCCTACGGCGTCGTGCGGCTCGGCATGGGACTGCTGCCGCAGGCCACGGTCGACTGGGCGTGGCTCGTCGGCACGATCGCCTGCATCAACATCGTGTACGGCGCGCTCAGCGCAATGGCCCAGCGCGATTTGAAGTACGTCATCGCGTACTCCTCCGTGTCTCACATGGGCGTCGTGATGCTCGGGGCCGCGACGCTCACGCAGAATGGGTTGAACGGGTCCGTGTTCCAGATGTTCGCGCACGGCATCATGACCGGGCTCTTCTTCGCGCTCGTGGGCCTGATCTACGAAAAAGCGCACTCGCGCGAGATCTTCAAGATGGGCGGCTTCGGGACGATGATGCCGGGTATCGCCACCGCGTTCACGATCGGAGGCCTGTCGTCATTGGGTCTGCCCGCGACGGCGGGGTTCGTCGCCGAGTTCCTGACCTTCCTTGGGGCCTGGGGATCGGCCTACTCGTGGTGGCTGTTCCCGGGCGTCATCGGTGCGTTCCTGACGTCGATCTATGTGCTGCGCGTCGCAAAACATATCTTCTGGGGCGCCAAATCCGACGATCCTCACTTTCAGCATCTGCCCGACGCGAAGGGACCGGAATGGGCCGCGCTTGGAATCCTCGTGTTCGTGCTGGTGCTCTTTGGTGTGGCGCCCAGCATCGCGATCGGACCGGTCGACACGGCGACGGCACCATTACTTCAGAGGGTCAAACCTCCTGAGTCCACTCTGCTGAAGGGGCCTGACCCCATTCCGAGATGACGGCCGATATCAGCCTCCCGCTCGTGCCCGAACTGGCGCTCTTCGCGCTGAGCGTCCTGGTGTTGATCCTCGGACTCGCGCGCAATCCTGCGAGTCGGGTCGAAAACGGCCAAGGCAGGATGTTCGGCTGGGTCACCTTCCTCGGACTTCTCGCGGTGCTGAGCCTGACATTCGCATCCGCAGAGGGGGCATCCCTGTTCGGCGGCGCGTATGTCCAGGACTCGTTGGCGATCTTTGCCAAGCGCCTCGTCCTCGCCGCGGGCGCGCTGAGCGTGCTGGCGTCGCTGACCAATAGACAAACGGCGTTTGCCCGTCGCGCCGCCGAGTATCACTTCACGCTGCTGTTCTCGCTCCTCGGCATGATGGTCCTCGTGTCGGCGCGCGAACTGGTGCTGCTCTTCGTTGCGTTCGAGCTCATGTCGATTCCGTTGTACGTGTTGACCGGATTCCTCAAACGCGAAGGAACGGCGCCTGAAGCCGCACTCAAATTCTTCCTGGTTGGCACCGTCTCTGCCGCCGTCATCGCTTACGGCATGTCCTTCATGTATGGCGCGATGGGGACGACGCTCCTCTCGGCGGTCCCGGCGGCGATGGCGCAAGGGTCGCCACTGATCAAACTCGGCATGGCGCTGGTGCTCGCGGGGCTTGGCTTCAAGATCGCGGCGTTCCCGTTTCACATGTGGGCGCCAGACACCTACGAGGCGGGCAGCACGCCGTTTGTCGCCTGGCTGTCGGTGGCGCCCAAGGCGGCCGGCTTCGTGGTGATCATCCGGCTCTGGCTGGAGGGAGCGGGCAACGCGGCGCTCGCGTGGGTGCCGCTCATCTCGATGATCGCCGGCGTGACGATCGTGGCGGGCAATCTCATGGCGATCCCGCAGCGGAACGTGAAGCGGCTCCTCGCATACTCGGGCGTCGCGCACATCGGCTACATGCTCATCGGGCTTGCGGCGATGTCGGCTACGGGTATCGCGATGATCCTGTTCTATCTGGTCGCGTATGTCTTCGGCAACATGGGTGCGTTCCTGGTCGTCGAGACGGTCGCGCGCGCGGAACAGTCGGACGGCATCGACGCGTATCGCGGTCTCGCGCAACGATCGCCGCTGCTCGCGCTGGCGATGCTGCTCTTCCTTCTCTCTCTGGGCGGCATCCCGTTCGTGGCAGGGTTCTGGGCCAAGCTGTACGTCTTCCTGGCCGGTGTCGAACAGGGGCTGCTCGGGCTCGTATTCGTTGGCGCCGTCCTGACCGTCGTCGCCCTCTACTACTACCTGCTCGTGGCTCGGCGCATGTATATCGAAGCGCCGACGCATAACGGCTCGGTGCCGGTGGATCTTCCGCTGGCAGCCGCGATCACCGTCTGCCTCGTCGGCGTGATTGGAATCGGCGTCTATCCTGGCCCGTGGGTCGCCGCCGCGCAGCGCATCGCGCAGACGCTGTTCTGACGCGGTCCGGCTAACCGTCTCCACCGAGGCTACGGCGGTCAAGAAGCCGGACACTGCGACACGCAGGGAATGTCGCCCTCAGCCTGGCGCTCGCATTCGGCCGCCAACGACATCGCTTGGAAGCAGCCCGCGATCGTTGTTCGGGGTCCCGTCAAACCAATAGCGTGGCTTTCCTGGACTATGATGGTTTTTGCGCTCGGCCGGCAATCAGCCGCTGGCGCGATCTCGGGTCATGATTGCGGTGTGGCACAAATCGCGATTGAGACTGCCGGTCAGTCCTCGTATCACGTCACGGTCGATGACCGCGGCAAACGCACGACTCACACGGTGACCGTGACGTCACAGGATCTCGATCGCTATGCGCCGTCAGGCACCACAGCCGAACGTCTCCTCGAAGCCTCGTTCGAATTCCTGCTGGAACGAGAGCCCGCGAGCTCGATCCTGTCGATGTTCGCGCTGCCTGTGATCGAGCAGTACTTCCCTGAGTACCCGCGCGAGATTCGGAAACGGATCTGAGCACCATGCGCCGGCGCGACTTTCTCGGACTGGGCACCGGATCGATGCTGCTTTCGTCTCTCTTGTCTGATGCGCTGATTCGCGCGCAAACGGCCACGGCGGGTCCGGTCGTCGAGACTGGCGCGGGACGCGTTCGCGGCCTGTCCGCGACCGGAGTGGCGACGTTCAAAGGGATCCGTTACGGTGCGTCCACGGCAGGTGCCAATCGCTTTCAGCCACCACTGAAGCCGCCGCCGTGGACGGGCATCATCGAGGCATTCGAATACGGCCCGCGTGCGTGGCAGCCGTTCCGACCGATGATCCCGGAAATCGGCGACGCTCTGACCGGCAGCGGATCGATGGACGAGGACTGCCTGCGGCTCAACATCTGGACGCCAGCCATCGATGGCAGCCGGCGGCCAGTGATGGTCTGGTTGCACGGCGGTGGGCAACGAACGGGTTCCGGAAACTCGATCTTCTACGACGGCTCGGAACTGGCCCGGAAGCACGACGTGGTCGTCGTGACGCTCACTCACCGGCTCAACGCGCTGGGATACATGTGGCTCGCGGGGCTGCCCGGCGCGGACGAGCGCTTTTCGCGGACGGTCAACCTGCCACTCGCCGACCTGGTGCACGCGCTCGAGTGGGTACGTGACAACATCGGCCAGTTCGGCGGCGACCCCGGGAACGTCACGATCTTCGGTCAGTCGGGTGGCGGCGGGAAGGTGGCAATGCTGACAGCGTTTCCCACCGCGAGAGGGCTTTTCCATCGCGCCATCATCATGAGCACGCTGGCGGACACGGCCATCACAGGGCTCGATCCGGCACGAGCCGTCGAGGCGGCCGAGCTGCTACTCGCACGGCTCGGTCTGAAGGTCTCCGACCCAAGTGCGCTCATGACGATGCCTGCCGATCGCATCGTATCGGCACTGACCGGCTCCCTCACAGGACAGAGTGGGCGATCGGCGCAGGGCGATATCTCTCTCCGGTTCGTTCCCGTCGTCGATGGGCGAACGCTTCCATCTCACCCGTTCGAGCCGGTCGCATCGGAGATCTCGGCCGCCGTTCCACTGATCGTGGGTTCGAACGAATGCGAAGGCATCCCATACGGCAATCCCGACGATC
>JBKPNV010000384.1:0-33950 GCA_046732795.1 Acidobacteriota bacterium | reverse complement strand
GCGGCAGATTCAGCCGCTCGGAAGACCCGCCCTACGTACAGGCGGGTCCTCTACGTGCATGCGCTACTTTCGATTCGGATCCGGTCTACCCGTGTTCGGCCTGTCGTTAGTTGGCCTGCTCGTATTCGGCCGGTTCGTGGTCGCTCTATCTGTATTCGGTTTCACTTCGAGTGAGTTCACGACGTCCTTCACGCCGGGCTGACTGCGTGCAAGGTCGCCGACATGATCGCGTTCGGCCGCACTCTTCACCGAGCCGGTGATCGTCACCACTCCATTGTTCGCGTCGAAGTTGATGTGGTTGTCCTTGAGGTCGGCCTCCTTGTCAACCAGCTCGCCGAGACGAGTCTCAATCGCACCATCAAAATCGTCGGCGGTCTTCTCGTCCTTATTGGCGACGGTCACTTCGTTGGCGACTTGCGCGCCGGTCCCGACCGCCTTCTGTACGACATCTTCCGCCTTGCGACGATCATTTTCGGTGTCGACGGTGCCCTTCAAATGAATCGTCTTCGCGTCGCGGTCATAGTCGGCATTGACTTTCTTATCGAGTGCCGCGCTCGACAACGCGTTGTCGGCAGTCTTCTCGTAGTCGGGGGTTCGTGGCCCGCACGCTACGGTGGCGACCAGCGCCGCCGCGGCGACAGAGCCCAATGCTAGTTTCATGGTCCTCCTCCTCAATCCCATCTCAATCGAAGGCAAGCTTCGGACCATCAGGCTCCCGCGTCTGGACATTGAGAAGTCGAGCAAATTTCGCGTCTGCCGTCTCATCAGCTCCAATACATTCGTCGAGGTGGAACTTGTAAGCCTTACCAGCTGCTGCGCTCGACTGTGAGTGGTACGCAATCTGCTCCATTCTCTTCGTCGCGCATTCGCGCGCGGGACGAACAAGGAGACACGTGATGAACACTGAGATCTTGCAGGGCAAGTGGCATCAGTTGAAGGGCAGTGCGAAGGCGCAGTGGGGCAAGCTGACTGACAACGAGCTCGATATGGTCGATGGCAACGCCGAGAAGCTCGTTGGCCTCGTGCAGGAACGATACGGCTACGCGCGTCAGCGCGCCCAGCAGGAAGTGGATTCGTTTTTCGCGCGTCAGAAGATGTAGTGTGCGATTGCTAATGGCCGCTCGACTCGCCTTCGACGGCCTTTGGAATCGCAGCGGGGGCTTCGTCTTCGCGGACCGCCTGAGCGGCCTGCGGAGACGATTTCCCCGGCGAGACGGCGGCAGCCAGCGCTTCGTCGAGCGGGCGTCGCGCACGCGCCTCCTCGAGGGCATGCGCATCGGTCAGATCGAGTCGAAGCGGCGTCAGAGAGATCCACCCTTGTTCCATCGCCCACCGGTCCGTACCTTCCTCTGCCCCTTCAATCGGGGTCACCGTGAACCAGAACAGAGTACGGCCCGCGGGATCCTGTGCGGGCACGATCTTGCCGTCGTAACGCCGCACCGAAGCGCGGGTCCAGATCAAGCCGCGGGGATGGCGCGGGAAGTTCACGTTCACAAGTGGAAGGTCGACGTCGCTGAGCACCGTTCGCAGCACCTGGCGAAGCCACGGTTTGAGCGGTTCGAAATCGGCCGCTGATTCTGCTCCGGCGGGAACGCTCAACGCGACACCGCGAAGCCCGAGCAGCGCTGCCTGCTTGGCGGCGGCAACTGTTCCCGAATGCCAGATGGAGTTGCCCAGATTGAAGCCGTGATTGAGGCCCGACAGGACGATGTCGACCTTTTCCCAGTGATACGCCCCGAGCGACACACAATCGGCAGGTGTACCGTTCACGCGGTACGCCGTGAGTTCCGCCAGCCGCGTCGCCTTGTAACTGAGTGGACGCGACGCGGTAATCGAGTGGCCGGCCGATGAGCGTTCCACGTCCGGCGCCACCACGCGCACGCTGCCGAACTCAGATGCGATTTCGGCGAGCACCGCGATTCCCGGGCTGTAGATGCCATCGTCGTTCGACACGAGGATGCGCATGACGAGAACCACTCGCTGCAAGCAGACGGCCAGCGGCGTGTCTGCACCGCGGCGTGACTTGCGCTACACCCCGGTCCAACTCTTGAATCGTCGCTCCGTCAAGGATGCGAGTATCACTTTTCCACAATCAAAAGGCGGGGGACAGCACGTCGCTGTCATGGATTCGCGAGCTCATCGAAACGTCCGGTCATGAGCTCGTACGCGTGTTCGACAGGGAAGCGGCGTTCGGAGAGCTGGTCGACCAGCGCACGGAGCTCGTCGCGGCAGCGGGAGGCGATGGCACAGTGGCAGCGGCCGCACGTCTGCTGGCTGGACACAAAATCCCGCTCGCGATTCTGCCGCTCGGCACGGCCAACAACATCGCCAAGGCACTGCTTGGCGAAGCGACCAGCGAGCAGCTGGTGTCGTGCTGGAATACGGGACATCGGCGGCGCATAGACCTCGGTGTCGCTCACCATCATCGCGGCGAACATCGCTTCGTGGAAGCGGTGGGCGTCGGCCTCGTCCCCGCCAGCATCGTCTCGACGCGGTTTGAGCCGCTGGACGGCGACGACGTCATCTCCAACATTTCGAGCGCGCTCGAACGCTATCTCGACGTGCTGTCGAGTCTCGAGCCGCGACGCTGGACCCTGCGGGTGGATGGCGAGGAGACGACAGGCGACTTCATCGCCGTCGAGGTGCTGAACACCCGATCGGTCGGACCCAATCTGGTGCTGTCCGAGGACGCCGATCCCTACGACGGGTACTTCTCCGTCGTCACTGCAGCCGAAGAACAGCGGGACGCGCTGCGTCGCTACCTGGAGGATCGGCTCGAGGGGCGGGATGCGAGCCTCGCGCTCCCGGTCCGCCGCGCGCAACACGTCGACATCATCGGACGGGGAGACACCCACATCGACGACGAAGTCGTGCGTTCCGCGATTCCCGGAACGGTGTCGATTCGGATCGAGGCTGCGGCCGTCGACGTGCTGATCTGCTGATGCTAGTGTGTGACCTTGCGAATGTCGTCGGCGGAGGGCGGCGGCTGGTGCCGATGACGACGTGCGGCCAGCCACCGCCGCATCGCGTCGGTTCCGATCCTGCGCTTCTGTCCTTCTACTTTCTCGCCCGGATTCTTGCCGCTGGGTGCGGCGTGCTCGATCTTGGCGTTCAACACGGCACCGAGCAACAGCACGAAGCCTGACAAGTAGAACCAGAGCAGCAAGACCATGGCGGCCCCGAGCGCGCCATACGTCTCCGTGTAATGCGTGACGTTGATGGCGTAATAGCGAAAGCCCAGCGAGGCAGCCAGCCAGAAGAGCGTCGCCAATACCGTCCCCGGCACGAGCCATGACCACTGCTGGTCGACGTCGG
Source organism: Acidobacteriota bacterium (assembly GCA_046732795.1). GTDB lineage: Bacteria > Acidobacteriota > Vicinamibacteria > Vicinamibacterales > UBA2999 > Gp6-AA40. The sequence goes on along the minus strand of JBKPNV010000384.1, from coordinate 30,635 downwards.
GCGCATAGTAATAGACCAACGCGATGCCGATGGCGGCCAGGGCGAACGCGAGCGGCCATTCGAAAATGCGCCATGTCCACTCGAGTACCGATCCGAGACCAACAGCGCGGGCGAGCGGTTCGGCCAGGTGCGGGCCCACGATGACGAGCGCGAACGACACGAGCACGAAGACCGCGACGCCGATCGTCAACGCGATCGCGAGGAGACGGACTTTCCACCAGGAGCGCCCCTCCTGCACCCCATACGAGTGATTGAGCGTATCGATGATCGCTGTCATCGCGCTGGAGCTGCTCCAGAGCGCCGTCAAGATGCCGAGGGTGAGGAGCCCGCCTTGCCTGTCGCCGGAGATTTTTCTGATTTGGTCGGTGACGATCGTCAGGAACTCTGGCGGCGCGAACTGGCCGAGCGCTTTGACGATCTCGTCGATCAGGGTCGCGATCGGGAAGTAGCTCGCGACAGCAATCAGGAACAGGAGGGCAGGAAACAGCGAGAAGAAAAAATAGTAGGCGAGCTGTGCCGCCATCCCCACGCAGTTATGTTTGAAGATGGCGTCGACGAACGTCCGTCGGAGGATCTCAGCCCAGGTAAGCGTGACGCGTAGGCGTCCGAGCAGCAGGGCCATGTAACCGGGAAGCAGGGTCGAGGCGGAGCATATACGCTCCGCCCCGGGTGCGGTTCAGGAGGTGGGCATCGACAAAAGCCGAGAGGACCGCTTCTAACTCGGCTGCTTCCAGTCCCCACAGCCTGCTGGCTTGTTCCGCAGTGACGCAAAGGTGCGGCGTCTGCTGGAACTGCTGGCGAATGAGTTGGACCCAATCTCGAACTCGGCGGGCGCCGTCGGATTGAGTCGCGGTGGCGATTGACACTGTTGCCTCGCAGGCTGTGCAGCGGCTACCTTCCCAGAGCGTATCCGCTGCGCGGCGGATTCATGCAAGAGCTCGTCCAGCTCACCGCGTTCGAATATCACCGCTATTCGTCAGGCAGGTCTATACCCTCGGAGCTTGGGCTTGTCAGGCTTTCAATGGCTGGGCCGTCCATTCCAAGAAGGAAAAGGCCTTGCGACGCCAAGTCCGGGGTGTTCGGGTATCTTTGCCCGGTGCCCCGATGAGCTACACAGCACGGTTGCTCCGCCGCGCGACGCCACGCTCCGTGGCCGACAGCGATGCCAGGCTTCATGCGCCTCTACGTGGTTCGCGCAGGCCACCGGTTGGGAGTCGTCGCCGGAGCGCAAGCTTGTACAGTCATTTCCTCATGGTGGGACTGGAAATGACACCCGGGTGCTGAGACATGGAATTCAAGCGCTATTTGTTCACCCTTCCCGAGCGACTGGTCAGATCCGTGGTCGGTGTTGGCGCCGGGGTGGCTCGCGAAGTCGGTGATCTCGCGCTGCCCCAATCGGTGCGCCAGTCACGCCTGTACCAGAACCTCGTGGACACGACGCTACGCTTCCTGATCGAGCAGGTCGGCGAAGTTGAAGGTGTCTACGAATCGAGCGAGAAGCTCGCCGACGATTTCCTGGCGCGCCGGACTGTCGGCAACGCCGTCGAAGCGCTCGGCATCGTTGCCTTTCGAGCCTCGCCGGTGTGGGTACTTGCTGCGCTCGCGGACGTGTGCGGCCTGGGCCGGCACCTCATTCCAGAGATTGCGGCAGCGTTGAAGGAGCAGCGCCTTCTCGATCCGGATACTGATTTTTCCAGCGTGAATCAGCTCCTCGACGGACTCGAGCGCACGTCTGGACGGGTCGCCGAAACGATCAACACACCACCCCTCGACGTGCCGGCGCTGCGGGAGGAATGGCGCGCCATTCGTGAAGAGGCACGCGGCCTGGCCCCGGAACGGCTGCCCACTGGCGAGAGCCTGATCGGTCTCTGGGCGGAGCTGAAATCTGAGTCGGCACGGCAGAATACATCGATGTTCGCAACGTCGTCCATGCTTGCGTTGTCCGCCGTGCGCGCGCTGCCCCAGGGCGCACGGTGGTTGGGTGCGTCCGCTGTGGCGGGTGCGGCACGAACGGGGCAGGTGCTGGCCGCTTCGCTGCTCGAACAATACAGGGCAACGCTGCGCGAGGTTCAGGACGTCGGATACACGGCCTACGCGACCCGACAACTGCGGCCGTATGTCCGCGCCGCCGCGTCGCAGTTTCGTCAGGAGAAATCGACGCTGACCGAACGTCTCCTGGATCGTCACACGAGGAAGTCCACATGAATCGACGATTGCTGGGCGCACACGCCCGTTTCGCTCTTGCCTTCGCTGTGTTGCTTTCGGGGTCGTTGACGCGGGCGCAGGCGCCGCGGCCAGCGGAGAACACCGTTTCTTCCGACATCGTGACCCCGGGAGAATTGGTGATCGAGCCGCCCACTCTCATCAACCTCGGCTTCGAGTGGTTCATTCAGGGCGACACGAACCGCAGCGCGTCTGTCGAGGTCTCGTATCGCAAAGCGGGGTCGACGGCATGGAAGCCGGCGCTGCCGCTGTTGCGCCTTCAGGGTGAGCGTATCTACGCCGAGTCGCGCGTCGATGTAATCGCGCCGAACATGTTCGCCGGCAGCATCCTCGATCTGGAGCCGGACACCGCGTACGAAGCGCGCTTCGTGATGTCGGATTCGGACGGCGTTCGCGGTCCGTCGGAGCGGATCGTGACGGTGCGTACGCGCGCCGAGCCGCAGCCGTATGCCGGCGGCCGGGTGTTCCATGTCTATCCTCATGGTTTCAAGGGATCGAAAGTGGAGCCGTCGTTCGAGGGACTGATGTGCGCCTACAACTATTGGTGCGCCGGCACCGACTGGGCGACGTCGGGCCGGCCGCGCGTCAGACCTGGAGACACGATCCTCGTGCACGCCGGCACCTATCGCTACAACCGATACGAGTACACCAACAACGCCAGCGTCAATCGCACGGTCCCGCTCGATGGTACCTACTACCTCACTGCCGACGGTACAGCCGACATGCCGATTGCGATCAAGGCGGCCGGAGATGGTGAGGTCGTGTTCGACGGCAATGGCAATTTCGCACTCTTCGACGTGAAGGGGGCGGACTACACGTACTTCGAGGGAATCACGTTCCGGAACGCGGAGGTGGCAATCGCCGCGGGAACGCAGTTCATTGCCGGCGCGAAGGGGCTGACGGTCAAGAAGAGCCGCTTCGAGAATGTCGGCGCCGGCATCTTCACGAACTTCGCGGGCTCGAGCCAGTTCTACATCGCAGACAACACGTTCATCGGCAGGAACGATCCCAAACATCTCATCGGCTGGGCCGGCGACATGTGGACGAAGTTCGCCGGCGTCGAAGGTCAGATCTTTCCGCCGAAGATGGCGTCGTATGTGGCCGTCAAGCTCTACGGTCCCGGTCATGTCGTCGCGTACAACTACATCGCCGACTTCCACGACGGCATCAACGTGGAGACCTACGGCAATCCCGATGGATCGATGGCGTCCGGGCCGGACATCATCGACGGACCGAAGTACCCGACTCGCGAGTACTGGGATCGGCGACCGGTCGCGATCGACTTCTACAACAACTACATCACCAACTCGCACGACAATCCGATCGAGGCCGACGGCAGCATGCACAACATCCGGATCATGCGGAACATGCTGATCAACCATCCGTCGCACGCCTTCTGCAACCAGCCGACGCTGGGCGGCCCGGTGTATTGGATTCGGAACATCGCCTACAACCTGCCCGCGGGATCGACGCGCCTGACCAACGGAGCGGCCGGCGCGCTCTTCTACAACAACACCGTCCTCTCCGAGACGAACGTCGCGGCGGCATCGAACATCCACTGGCGCAACAACCTGATGCTCGGGCAGAACTCTGCGCCGGCGATCCTGAGCGTGAACACGTTCACGAGCTACAGCTCGTCGGACTACAACGGCTTCCGTGTGAACCCCGGAGCGCAGACCGCGTTCGAATGGGCGGCACCGCCGACAGGAGTGATTTCGGATTTCACGGGTCCGGGCCACGAGGCCAGGCTGCAGCCGCGACGGTTCTCGTCGCTCGCGGATTACGTTGCCGCGACCGGGCAGGATCGTCATAGCGTGGCCGTCGACTACGACGTGTTCGTCAACGTCCGTCGCCTGGACGCACAGGACACGTCATCGGTGCAGAATTTGTACAAGGCGGACGAGTTCGACTTCCGGCTCAAGCCGGCATCTGCCGCGGTCGATAAAGGTGTGACGTTAGCGACAGTGACCGACGGCTTCGCAGGCCGCGCGCCAGATCTCGGGGCGCTGGAAGTTGGACAGGCAATGCCGCACTATGGGCCGAGGAAGTAGCGGAACCAGTGCGTACGAGGGATGGGCGAGAAGAGCGATCTGTCGAGCCATTGTCTCCTCGGGCTCAGGTGAGTGGCGCCCCCCCGAAGCCCGTTCCGGTGCCCGGACCCCACTGCGATGGCGCTATCGGCCGCGTGACGCGCGGGTCGCGCCCCGCCGCGGTCGCCGCGCCGACCGCGCTCCATGCGAATCGCGCAACCAGTTGCGAGCCCGACGGCGCTCAACCTCGCGGATCCCCTCAGCCTTCTCGCGCGGTCAGGTGATCGGGTTCGGCCACCTCCACAGGGCTTCTCGATTCGCCATTCACCTGAGCCTCGAAAGAGCTCACCGCAATGTGTCGAAACACGCATGTGCCCGGCCCCGTGCACCGGTGGTGGGCGGTGGTGCGCCCTTCGAGGCGGCGCGATCAGCGAAGTGGGTAAAACGCGGCGCAGGCGACCCACCGGGCGACAGCGTCGCCACTGGCTGGGAAGATAAACGTGTGCCATCGATCAGCGGCCGGAGACGCGTTATTTCCGCACCGACTCGGGGCGCGCCACGGCTTACCGCTGGTGCCGTCCACGGGGCCGGGCAGTTCGGCTCCTCGATGGGACGAATCGATATCCAATCTGGACGAACTATGAATCAGCGCCTCTTCACCGAGTACATGATTCCGGAGTACTGCATTTCCTCCCACGTCTGATCGCCCCACTTCACGTCGATCGTCGGATCGGGATTCGATCGGTTCGCAGCGGAATTGTCATACCAGGCCGTCGATCGGATGCGGGCTCCTTTCGGAATCTGCAGCGGCTCCCGGAACAGGTAATACGTCTGCCAGTTGAAGTCGTAGCGCGGCACCGAGAGCAGCGTCCTGCTCGAGCCGTCGGGGAGTTCGAGCGTGTAGCTCCAGCGCTTCCCGCGGACGTGGGTGTGCGGGAAGAGGCCGACCAGCGTCGCGTCCTGCGCAAACGTGACGTCGGTGCTGACCTCGTGATTCGACGCGCCAGCCGGAATCGTGAACCGCCCGTTGATGAATTGCGATACACGCATTTCCTCCTCGGGCGGTTCCTTCGCGAAGATCATGCCCACCTTCGTTCGATCGGTTCCCGCCGTCCCGTTGGCAGTGTAGTGAAGCTGCAGGTGCAGCACGCCACCTGGCGGCAGGCGAAGCGCGCTTCCCAGCGGGAAGACCTGCGGGTTGGTTCCAGGTGCGTAGGTCGCGAGGAGGCGACTCACACCATTCGTGCGCCGCTCGGGACGATTGCCCTGAGGAGGCTGTGTCGACGTGATCCGGCTGTCTTCGCGGTTGGGCTGCAACACCGGCGCCGACCGCGCGCCGTCTGCCGGTGTCTCGTAGTACACGAGCACGTGATGCACCAGCCGCCGGTTGCCTGGCCGGGCTTCGATCGCCTGCAGCCATTTCTCCTCCGTGAAGTTGGTTGGGATGTAGAAGTGCTCGTACTCGATCGTGCCCTTGGCCGGAACCGGGTAGTCTTCCTGCATCTCGAAAATGGCATCCGGCTCGCCGATGCGCCAGCCGGCGGCGAACGTCGGCGCGGCCGGGAGATCGGCGGGATCCCCTTCCGGCGCTCCCGCTGCCGCCCATTGTTCGAGTAGATCCTTTTGCGCCTGCGTCAGGCCGCGCTCGTTGCGAAACGTCCCGTGAGGCGCGTCCGCATGCCACGGCGGCATGACGCCATTTCCGACCTGACGCACGATTGCTTTCGCCCACGGACGCACCTCCGCGTACGTGATGAGCGACATCGGCGCAATCTCACCGGCGCGATGGCATTCCACGCAGTTGGCGTAAAGGATTGGCGCAACGTCATGGGTGAACGTCGGAGCGATGACGGGCGGCGACGCCGGCGTCTGCGCGCGCGGGCTCATCCCGATCGCGCCCATCACCACGACAACGCCGACGATAAACGCGAACGACTGCTTACGGTTCTGCGATCGCATAGAAGTACTTGTTGCTCTCAGGTAGTCTCGTTATCGACCAGTGCGGGGAGGCATCGGCCTGCTCTCGTTATGAGGATAGCATCCGGCGCCCCGCTTCCTCCGCGCTCCTTCCAAGGAGCAGCATCGGCGGCTTATCATCGCGAAGTCATGCGGTCCCGTTGGGTCCTGATCATCGGGGCAATGCTCTGCATCGTCGATCCGGCGCACGCGCAGGATCCGCCACTTGACGTGCTCCTCGATCGGCTCGGCGCCTATCTCCAGGATTACGAGGCGAAGGCGTTCGAGCTGGTCGCCGACGAACGGTACGAGCAGTGGATCCGGCGGCGCAAAGGGTACAGCGGCGGCACGGTTCAGCGGCGCAAGCTCGAGTCGACGTATTTCCTGATCCGGCTGCCGGACGGCCGCGCCTGGTACGGATTTCGTGAGGTTACAAGCGTCGACGGAGATGTCATCCCGGCGCCGAAGCGATCGATGGCCGACCTTCTCACCGAGCGCACGACCGATGCAGTCACTGAGGCAGTGGCGATGACCCGGGCGAGCGCGAAGTACAACATCGGCGGCGTCTATCGCACGATCAACGTGCCTGTCCAGGCACTCGAATTGTTCGCCCCGCAATTTCATCGGCGATTCGAGTTTCACCTGGCGGGCCGGCAGAAAGTGCGCGGTCAACAGGCCGTCGTGGTCGAGTTCGAGGAGCGCTCCTTTCCAACGTTGATCAGCGACGGGTTCGACGGCGACATCGTATCGAGCGGACGCTTGTGGCTCGAGCCCGGCACCGGGGCTGTTTTCCGGACCGAACTGCATTTCTCCGGGCCGGCCGCATCGTACTTGAAGGAAAACTTCGTGCGAGTGGATTACGAACAGGACGCGCGGGTGCAGATATTGGTCCCGCGCGAAATGGAAGAGACATACGGCCTGGACGTCGAGGTCGTGCACGGACGTGCAACCTACCGGAATTACCGCAGATTCGAGACGAGCGGGCGCCTTGTCGCGCCCAATTGAGCGACTACGGGTGCTGGCCAAGGCTTCGACAGGGTGCGACGCGCCGGCCGGGCCCGGGCGTCGCGGCAGAGTCGACAAGTCGGCGTCGGGGCGGTATCTTCTGTGCGGACACTTTCATGAGCAAAATCCATCAGCGCTGCCGTGCCGCGTTTTTGTTGACCTGCATCGTGGCAGGGGTAGTGATCGCGGCGCCCGCCAGCGCACAACCCGCCCGGCCGCAGACCCCGCCCGACATCTCCGGCGAATGGCGCCTCGAGAATCACGAAGAAGACACGACGGCGCAGCCTCCCCTCGGTGACTACCTCGGGATTCCGTTCAACGATGCCGGCCGGATGCGCGCCGATACGTCCGCCGAATCGATCTGGGGCACGCCGGAGTACCAGTGCCGTCCGCATTCGACGCCACACCAGTGGCGAGGCCTTGGCGGCGCACGCATCCTCAAGGAGCAGGATCCGCTCACGCGCGAGATCACGGCCTACCACATCCAGTTCATGCGCTCGCTCGATCGCCCGGTCTTCATGGACAAGCGTCCGCATCCCCCCGCGTGGGCGCCGCACACATGGACCGGCTTCTCGACCGGTGAATGGATCGGCAACACCCTGAAGGTCACGACCACGCATCTCAAGGACGGATACCTGAAGCGGGGCGGACCGCAGACCAGTGACATGTACTCCATGACGGAATACATCACGCGTCACGACGACATCCTGACGATCGTGACGGTTGTCGACGATCCGATCTACCAGGACCAGCCGTACGTCGAGTCGACGACGTACATGGCCGACTTGAATTCGGTCGTCGCCATGGAAACGTGCAACGCGTCGTCGTTTGCCGAGAACGGCGGCACCGATCGCCACCATGTACCTCACTTCCTGCCCGGCCAGAACACGGCCCTCAAGGATTGGCTCAAGAACGACAACTGGGTGCCGGAAGAAGCGGCGCGCGGCGGGGTCAAGACGTTGTTCCCCGAGTATCGCTCCACCTTGAACGGCAAGGCGAGCGTCGCGAATCTCGTCGTCCCGCAGTCGAAGTCGGTCGGCTCGGTCCGCGAACGGATTGCTGCCCAGAGCCCGCGTGATGGGGAAGTGCACCTTCAGCCAGTGCAGGGCAACATCTTCATGCTGGTGGTCGACGGCAACAACGTCAGCGTGTCGGTCGGGCGCGAAGGCGTCCTGCTCGTGAACACCGGGTCCGCGAAGATGACCGACAAGATGCTGGCGGCGGTGAACCAGTTGGCGAGCTCCGTCGTCTCATCACCGACCGCCAACCAGTGCGCCGGGGCGGCGTGTCCGGGCGCCTGGGGCTGGTCGAGCCCGTATATCAGCAGCGTCATCAATTCGCCGGCACCGCCACGTCCGCTGCGCTACATCATCAACACCAGCGCCGATCCGGACAATGTCGGCGGCAACGAGAGAGCCGCGACCAGCGGCTTCTTCCCGCGTGGCGGCGGCTTTGGCAGTGCCGTCGACAACGTCGGGCAGCGGGCGTCAGTCATCGCCCACGAGAACGTCCTCAACCGGATGAGCAGCCCGACGGCGAAGGAAAGCGCGGTGCCGACGGCGGCATTGCCTACGGATACCTATTTCGACGAGTTCCACAAGCTGCCGGAGTACTTCAACGGTGAAGCGGTGATCGTGTATCACGCGCCGGACGCAAACACGGATGGCGACAGCTTCGTGTTCTTCCGCCACTCGGAGGTCATCAGCGCGGGCAACGTGCTCTCGACGGTCAGCTATCCGGTTATCGACGTGCAGAAGGGCGGGAGCATTCAAGGCGTGATCAATGCGCTGAACCACATCCTCGATCTGTCAGTGGCCGAGTATCGATCTCAAGGGGGCACCTGGATTATTCCTGGACGGGGCCGATTGGCCGATACTGCAGATGTGGCATCGTATCGAAACATGCTCACGATGATTCGCGACCGGGTGCAGGACTTGATTCGGCAGGGCAAGACGCTCGAGCAGGTGAAAGCCGCGAAGCCGACGATGGATTTCGATGGCCGCTTCGGAGCGACCACCGGCCCGTGGACGACCGATATGTTCGTCGAGGCTGTATACACAAGTCTCAAGGAGAAGAAGTGATGCGTCGTGTGCTTCTAACCGTCGCCGCTGTGCTGTTGACCGCCGCGGGCGCCTACGCGCACCATTCGTACGGCGCCACCTACGACACGAGCAAAGAGATCAAGCTCGAAGGGAAGCTCGTGCAATTCGTGTACAGAAACCCGCACTCCTTCGTCCACATTCAGGCTCCGGACAGCGACGGCGTGATGCAGCGGTGGTCGGTCGAGTGGGCCGGTACCGCGCAGCTCGATAATCAAGGCATCAAGCGCGAATCGCTCAAGGTGGGTGACGAGGTCGTCATCATGGGGCGCCCCTCGCGCGTGACTGGCGAGTATCGCGCATTGATGGTCAGCCTGAAGCGGCCGCTCGATGGATTCACGTGGGGCGCGCGCCAGGGCGAAGTTGTCGACTGAAATGATGCGACACGTGACCGCGCAGGCAAAAGCCTGTGCTCTGGGGGTTATTTCGTTCGTCGCGGCCCTCTTGCTCTTCGGCGCAGGCGAACTCCAGGCTCAGCGCGGTGGCCGCGGCGGTCCTCCGCCGGCGCCGCGGGAGGCTGCGCCCATCGATCTCACTGGCTATTGGGTGTCGGTGATCACCGAAGACTGGAAGCTTCGGATGGTGACGCCGAAAAAGGGCGCGTTCGACGCGCTGCCGTTGACGGCGGAAGGCCGTCGCGTCGGCAACCTGTGGGACCCGGCAAAGGACGAAGCCGCCGGCGAACAGTGCAGGGCGTTCGGCGCCGGCGGCCTCATGCGGCTGCCGGGACGCGTCCACATCACGTGGCAAGACGCCAGCACGCTCAAGCTCGAGGCCGACTCCGGCACGCAGACACGGCTTTTCAGATTTGGAGCGCCGGCTGCGCCGGCGGGAGAGCCGTCATGGCAGGGGCAGTCGGTTGCCGAGTGGGAATATGCACCGGCACCGCGGCGGGGCGGCGCGGGAGCTCCGGCGCCGCGCTCGGGCAGCATGAAGGTGGTCACCACGAATCTGCGGCCTGGCTACGTCCGCAAGAATGGCGTTCCGTACAGCAAGGACGCCGTGATCACCGAATACTACGACGTCAACACGCTTCCAAATGGCGAGACGTGGTTCACCGTGACGACGCGCGTCGACGATCCGGTGTACTTCGCGCGCCCGTACATCACGACGACCGATTTCAAGAAGTTGCCTGACGCGACCGGCTGGGACCCGACGCCGTGTTCGGCCTCGTAAGACATTATCGGTTTGAGCACTAGAGACCACCTTCGGCCCACGGTCCGGTGACGGCAAACGTGATCCCTGGTATCTGCGCGTTGAAGAAGAGCCATTTGCCATCAGGGCTATAGGTGGCGCCGGCAAATTCGCGCCGGCTGAAGTCGCCCGTCAATCCGTTGCGCGGCGTCTCGATCTTGACGTTGTTGCGCGCGAATCGGAAGATGCGCCCGTCGCGGGTCAGGCCGTGGACACACGGGGTGGCCGTCCCGTCCTCGCAAATCGCAAGTCCTCCGCGCGGACTCAGCGTGAGATTGTCGGGCATGTTGAGCACGGGAGCGCCGGGCGATTCGAAGACCAATCGCAGGCGATCACGGCGCGGATCGATCTCCCACACCTGTCCCATCTTCTCGTCGCCGCCGTCGGTTGCTGTCACATAGAGGCGGCCGTCGCCGAAGGTCGCGCCCTCGAGGCGGGAGAAGATCGCGCCGCCGGCATCGAGACCCTGCTGCAGCACACCGAGGCCGTACCCCGCGGTGGGGCTGACGTGCGGGCGATCGGGTTCGTGGATATCGACCCAGTGAATGTCGTAGGTCGCACCGGCCCGCTGACCGCGTGTCGTGTCGAATCCGCGACGGCCGTCGACGGCAAGCATCTGGAGGCGCCCACCGTCGGCGAGGCGCCCACGCGTCTTCGGGATGAATCGATACAGACCGGCCTGGGTGCGATCCTGCGTCTCGTACACGATGCCGGTCCGCCGATCGATCGCCACGGCCTCGTGCACGAAGCAGCCCATCGCCTTGATGGGTTGGGCATCGGAGAGACCGTCGTGCGGGACCTCGAAGATGTAGCCGTGCTGCAGCGGAAGCGCGTTCTGCGGATCCGCCGGGCCAACGACGGTCTCCTCGCAGGTCAGCCACGATCCCCACGGAGTGGGACCGCCCGCGCAATTCCGGATGGTTCCGGCGAGGCTTACGCGGGTGCTGACGACCTTCTCGCCGACCGGATCGAAAACCGTCGTCGTGGTTCCGCCGCCGGCCTGTGAGTCGTATGTGGGCGCGTTGAGCGCGGCGCCGGCACTGATCTCGTGATTGCGCACGAGGACGACGGTCCCGTTCTCACCTGCGAAAGCTGCCATGCCGTCATGGAGCGGCGGAACGCGACGACCATCGTCCATCGAATCGCCGGTCCATCCGAACGTCATGTACCTGAACCCGTCGGGCAGCTCGAGCAGCGGCAGACCGGTGGTCGCGTCGTTCACCAGATTCAGCGGGCCATATCCGAGCTCAGAGCGCGCAACCATGCCGGCTTCGAGCCGTGAGCGCAGCGCGTCGAGCGGCGTGGCAAACGCGGCGACACCGGCGGTGCGCAGAAAGGATCGTCGACTCAGAGACATGCGATCACCCCAGCGTGCCGTGGACCACGCGTCCACTCACCATCGTCATCACGGAGCGGACCTGTTTGATCTGTGTGTCGGGCACCGTAAAGTAGTCCCGGTCGAGCACCACGAGATCGGCAAGCCTCCCGCTTTCGATCGATCCAATTCTATCCTCCATCCGTAGGAACCAGCTGTTTCCGCGCGTGAACAGCCGCAGCGCTTCCTCGCGAGTGAGCTGTTCTTTACCGTTCACGGGAGCTCCGAAAGAATTGATGCCCGTCACTGCAAAGTAAATGTGCTGCCAGGGGTTCAACGGCGCGATGTGCACGCCGTCGCCATGGATACCCACCTGGATGCCGTGATCGACGATCGTGCGGAATGGCGGCCCGACCATCACCTTGGGATCACTCGAGGTTACCCAGCGGAATGCGCCCATCTGCACACCGCACCCGAGGTTCTTCAACCGCGTCAACAGATCCGGCGTGACTTCGGGAACATGGTGAACCATCCACCTCAGTTTCGTGATGTCGAATTCCTTGTTCACCGCTTCGTACGCCTCGACAACCTGCGTGAGCCCGGCCAGGTTCTGCACGGCGTTCTCGTTGCGCCAGCCGGCTTCGGCAACCAGCCGCTGCGCCTCGCGCCACACTGCGCCGCTCGCGAGCGGCGCCGCCCATTCCCCGATCGAGCCGGTCATCAGCATGTCGTCGCCGAAGAACTGGAACTGATTGCGGAGCCGTTCCTTCAATTCAGGCAACGCCGGGTCGGCCTGGTTCTGCAGGAAGTTCATCTGCAGCCGAACGAGCGCCCGTCCTTCACGGTGGAGCGCTATCCACGAGTCGTACATCCGGTACTGATCGAGATTCGACAGGATCTGGTTCGGGTGTAACGGCCCCGGAGTGGGGAAGAGCACTTCGTCGAGGTGCGCCGTCAGCCCGAGCGCCGCGGAGTAGGTCATCGCGTCGAGCGTGCTGCGCTTCTTGTCGTCGAACGTTTGCGCGCGCCGCAGATGAAACAACGCGCTGGCCGATGGCCCGCCGCCGGCAAAGCCTGCCGCGGCGATGACACCGTTATCGGCCACGGCCACCTTCTTGACCTCGGGATGTACGGGCGCGGCCGCATCGATCGCATCGAAGATCTTCTTGCCGGCGCTGTTGGTGACTGCCGGCCCGGTGAAACGCTCATAGAGCAGGACCGGCCGATCGGGAACCGCTTCGTCGAGCTCCTTGAGCGTTGGATGGCGATGCTCGGCCCACTGGTTCGGATGCCATCCGCCCATCGACGTGATCCATTGGCCTTCAGGCACGCTCTTGCGACGGGCGGCGAGCGCTTCCTGGATCTCACGAATCGACGTCGTGTTCTCGAGAATCGTGTGATACCCGGGCCGGTTCGCCAGACTGACAATGTGCACGTGTCCTTCGATGAGGCCGGGCACGACAGTGCGGCCGCGCATGTCGACGACTTTCACGCCGGCAGCCGGATTCCCACCGACGGCGGCGATACGGCCGTTGCGGATTGTGACAGACGACGCAACAGTGTTTTTCGCATCCATCGTGTGGATGCGGCCGTTCGTCAGCACGACATCCGTCAGCGGCGCACCCGGCGGTGTGGCTTGCGTCGCCTGCGTGATTTGTGCGGCCTCTGCGTGCTGCGACCCGGCGGCAAACGCGAGGCTCGCCGTCGCGGCGGTTTCGAGAAACTGTCGGCGGCTATGTCTCATTTGTGCCATTTTGGATTTTTGATGCGTGATTATCGAATCGTTGCTGATTGACGATTGCTGACCTGTGATTGCTGAAGATTCGGCTCTGCGCCAGTCTCCAAGCAAGCATCAACGATCAAAAACGATTCAACAATCGATACTCGCAAAATCAACAATTGCCAACTCTAGTCAGGCAAATCAGCCTGCCTCGGTTCCGGCAGCCAGTAACTCGCAACCAGGTTGATGATGTAAGCGATGGTGCCGACCAGGGCGCAGGCGTACGCGAGCCGGATCGGTACCGCGCCGCCTGGCATCACGTTCACGAGCTGCACGGTGACGAGCGCAGCGAACGTCCCGATCATCCGGCCGCCCACGTTGGCGGCGAAGCTTTCGCCGGTGCCGCGCAGGTGCGTCGGGTACACGCGCGGGAGGTAATTACCCCAGAAACTCATTTGCGCGATCGTCGTCAGGCCAACAATAAAGATGCCCCACTGCGCGAGCGGGAGCCCGACGGAAGGCACAAGGAGAAAGACCAGCGGCAGCAGCACGATGCCCGGGAACTGAAATACGTGCAGCAGCTTGCGCCGGCTGATGATGACGGCCGCCAGATACGCGAGGATGACGCGTCCGGCCAATCCACCCATCTCCTGGTAGGTCTGCACTCCGCTAATCGTCTGCTCCTGTGCCGTGCGCGCCATGCCACGCACTTGTTCCAGTCCGGGCACAACGCGGGGCATCTGCTGGATCGCGCCAAACGCTGTCGCGTACACCGCCGCCATCATGATGGTGGTGACGATCGTGGTACGGCGGAACTCTGGCGTGAACAGCGCGGCGAAGCTGGGACGGCGAAGCGTGCCCGCGCGTTTCTTTTCCTGCCACGCCGGTGATTCGGGGAGAAACGGGCGAATGATGATGAGCGGGATGGCCGGAATCACCCCCGACATGAGCGTGTAGCGCCATGCCTCGTGGCCGCCGCGCACTTCGGGGAGAAGATGGCCGTAGGTCACCACCAGGTAGTAGGCGCCCGCTGCCATCACGCCGCCAAGGGAACCGAACGCCTGCGTGTAACCGAGGACGCGCTCGCGCTGTGCAGGATCGCTGAAGAGCTCGGACAGCCAGGCGACGGCGGCGACGAATTCGACGCAGACGCCGACGAAGCTGCAACAGCGCCAGAACAGCAGCCACTCCACGGAACTGGTATAGCCAGCCGCCATCGCCGAGAACGCGTAGATGAGGATGCTCCACACGAGCACCCGGCGGCGGCCGAACAGGTCGGTGAGGTAGCCGCCAATCAAACCGAAAATGCCCCCCGCGACGGCGGGCACGTACTGCAGTATGCCGACCCACGAATTCACGGCGAGGCTATTGGGTTCGACGGCGAGCAGTTCTGCCAGCGCCGGACGAATGATGAGCGGCAGCACGAGCAGCGTGTAGGTGTCGAACGCGAAGCCGAGAGCGGCCGTGGCGCAGATCGTCCACTGCAATGGTGTCAACGCCCGTGCTGCCGGGACAGTTACCGTCTTGTTCATGCCACCTCGATACGACATCGCCCTCACGGGCGTTACGAGCGCCAGGACTCGCAGTCGACGTCAACTCCCAACGGCTGTCGCCCGCCCAACCTCCAACTCCCAATGAGCAAGTCCGAACATCTGGAGGGGTGGGCGCTGGGAGTTGGGAGTTGTCTTTGGCCAAGACTATACTGCGAGTCTTATGCACGGCTCGCAGCCTTCATCGATCTCCGTCGTACCGACACAGGTTCAATCCGCTCGCGACGCGCTCGACGCGTGGGTCCGCGAAGTTGTGGCATGGCACTTCGACCCGGCGACGGGAAGTCCGTTCTGGCTCGACTACGCGAAGAAACTCGAGTGGGACCCGCGCGATCGCATCAAGGGATTCGAGGACATTCAGCAGTTCGATCTCTTCGAAGACGAGTGGCTGCGGGGAGGGCCGGTCCAGCGGTGGGTACCGCGTGGACTCGCGGGCAAGCCGGTCTTCGTGTTCGAGACCGGGGGCACGACGGGGACGCCGAAGACGCGTATCAACTGCGACGACTTCCGCACCGACTACGAGATCTTCAGCACGACGCTGCCCGATGAATACTTTCCGAAGGGCGCCAATTGGCTGATGCTCGGGCCGTCCGGCCCGCGCCGGTTGCGGCTGGCGGTCGAGCATCTGACGCAGCACCGGGGAGGCATCGCGTTCTGTGTCGATCTCGATCCGCGATGGGTGATCAAGTTGATCAAAAAAGGATGGAGCGAACACCTCCAGGCCTACAAAGATCACGTCATCGATCAGGCGGTCACGATCCTCGAGGCAGGTCACGACATCCGGTGCGCGTTCGCGACGCCGAAGCTGCTCGAGGCGCTCGCCCTTCGCCTCGAGTCGATGGGCACCACGATCCGCAAGGTCGGGATCACCGGCATCTTCTCGGGTGGAACCGAGTTCACGCCGCAGTGGAATCGCTTCGCCCAGGAGGAGCTGCTGGATGGCGCCTACATGACGCCGACCTACGGCAACACGCTGATGGGACTGGCGCCAAGCGCGCCGTCAGGCCCGCACAACAACTACAAGATCGCGTATTACGCGCCGCAGCCGCGTGCCGTCGTCGAAGTCGTGGACTTCGACGATCCGCGGAAGCTGGTCGGGTACGGCCAGACCGGACGCATCAAGCTGACCACGCTGACCAAGGAATTCTTCATGCCGGGGTTCCTTGAACGCGACGAAGGCGAGCGCGAGCCGCCTTATGAGCGCTATCCCTGGGATGGAGTCAGTGGGGTCCGGCCGTTTCACGGCTTCGCCGCGACCACGACTGTTGGCGTTTATTAGCCTCGCTCGTCAATTGGTGATTTGGCGATCTTTGATCTCTGATTCGTTGGTGATTGCGGATTGGTGATTGTTGATTTGTTGCTGATTGTTGGTTCAGCGCTGAGCCGTAACAGCAGACTCAATCAACAATCTCAATCAACGATCAAAACGAATCCATAATCAAAGATCACACATTCAAAGACTCAGAAGTCATGTTGCATCTACCAGTTCTGCGTTGGGGCGAACCCTACACCAGCATGGAAGTCGACGAGGTCGTGCACTTCTCGACCGGCGAGCCGATCGCTCGCGTCAGCCGCGCGAATGGCGGACTGATTCAACGCGATGCTCGACAAGCGCAGCTCGCACGTGATGCGCTGAGGAGCATCCCCGTCGACGAGCTCATCGCGCGCGCCGGTCGAGCGGGAGAGCTGTACATGAATGCGACGCTCCCGATGGGTGACGGCACGCAGACGCCGGAGGAGTTCGTCCACGCCCAGTCGGCCAGCACCGGTCTGCCCGAGCACATGTGCCGGGCCAACATGAAGAAGAACGCCTTCGTGCTGGGCGAGATGCGCAACATTCTCGAGTCGTTGACCCGCGGGCTCTCGCTCGACGTGCTGACGCGGGGCCACGGTGAGGAACGCGGCGTCCCGATCAGCTATCAGATCCAGAGCCCGGTGCTGGGCCTGGTCCTGCCCTCGAACTCACCGGGCGTGCACGCGCTGTGGCTGCCGATCATTCCGATGCAAGTGGGGCTGGTGTTGAAACCGGGACCGCAGGAGCCGTGGACACCGTACCGGATGACGGCGGCGTTTCTCGAGGTCGGCATCCCGAAAGGGGCGATTTCCATCTACCCCGGCGGCGCGGATGTCGGCGCCGCCGTCCTCGACGCCTGCGCGCGCAGCGTTGTCTTTGGCGGCACGCCAACGGTCGATCGGTATCGCGGCAACCCGCGCGTGCAGGCGCACGGCCCGGGGTTTTCGAAGATTCTTCTCGGCGACGATCAGGTTGACCGTTGGGAGGAGTACCTCGAGTTGATGGTCGAGAGCGTGTTGATCAACAGCGGTCGAAGCTGCATCAACTGTTCGGGTATCTGGGCGAGCCGTCACACGCGCGAAATCGCCGACGCGATCGCGCAGCGGCTGGCCGCGGTTCGTCCGCTGCCGCCGGAGCATCCCGACGCGCCGCTGGCCGCCTTCACCGTTCCCGGCGTGGCCGATGCCATCTCCCAGTCCATCGACGCCGACCTGCAGACGCCGGGCGTCGTTGATATGACGGCAAAGCACCGCGCGGACAGTCGTCTCGTGAGAAACGGGAAATCAGACTACCTGTTGCCGACCGTCATCCATGTCGACTCACCGGAGCCGGCAGTTGCCAGGAAGGAGTTCATGTTTCCGTTCGTGACGGTGGTCGCGTGTCCGGAGTCGAAGATGATCGACGCGATCGGCCCGACGCTCGTGTGCACCGCCATCACGTGCAACGAGTCGTTCAAGCGACGTCTGCTGGATGCCGTGCACGTCGATCGGTTGAACTTCGGCCGTGTACCGACGACGCAGCTCAACTGGCGTCAGCCGCACGAAGGAAACATCGTCGAATTCCTGTTCCGCGCGCGGGCCTTCCAGTCTGCCGCGCTGTAGTTCCGTGTTCCGGAAGCCGGAACCATGAACTGAGAACCGCGAACTTGAACGCTGAACTCGCACTAGGAACCGGGCACCGGGAACCTGGAACGGCAGAATCATGAGGATTCTGTCGATAACAGCCGGCGCCGCTGGGATGTACTGTGGCAGTTGCTTTCGCGACAATGGTCTGGCCGCCGAGCTGATGGCGCGCGGTCACGATGTCACCCTCATCCCCGTCTACACGCCCACCAGGACGGACGAAACCAATGTCAGCCGCTCCGATGTGTTGTTCGGCGGCATCAGCGTCTACCTCCAACAGTACTCGGCGCTGTTTCGCAAGACGCCGCGCTTTCTCGACCGGCTGTGGGATTCACCGCCGGTGATCGCCGCCTTCGCTGGTCGCGGCATATCGCCGGACGCGCGCGTGCTCGGCGAGCTGACGATCTCGACGCTGCGGGGTGAGCACGGCGTGCTCCGCAAAGAGTTCGACAAGCTGATCGAGTGGACTCGGGACGAGCCCGTGCCCGATGTCGTCAACATCCCGAACTCGCTGCTCATCGCCCTGGCGGCTCCGCTCAAGCGTGCGTTCCGGCGCCCGGTGCTGTGCACACTGCAGGGCGAAGAACTGTTCCTGAGTGAGCTCGCAGCGCCGTACAGAGATCAGGCGGTCGCATTGATCCGCCAGCATGTCAATGACGTCGATCAATTCATCGCGGTCAGCGACTACTGCGCGGAATTCATGATTGGCTACCTGAAGATTCCGCCGGAGCGAATATCTGTGGTCCCGCTCGGCATCAGCATGGCCGGTTATTCGCGTCGCGCTCCCGGCGATCGACCGGAGGCGTATCGGGTCGGGTACTTTGCGCGAATCGCTCCCGAAAAGGGACTGCAGAAACTCGCCGAGGCGTATGTGCGATTCCGGCAGCGTGCCGGCAACGTCCCCGTGGGTCTGCACGTGGCTGGCTACATGGCACCGAGCCATCGCGAGTATCTCGAGGAGGCTCGCGGCATTCTCGCGCGCGCCGGTCTCGGGTCGGAGTTTGCCTATCACGGCGCTATCGACCGCGAGGGCAAGCTTGCGTTTCTGCGCAGCCTCGACGTGCTCTCGGTTCCCGCGACGTACGACGAGCCGAAAGGCATGTTCCTCCTCGAATCGATGGCGGCCGGTGTGCCGGTCGTGCAACCCAGGCGCGGCGCCTTCACGGAAGTCATCGAGAAGACGGGCGGCGGGCTGCTCGTGGCGCCGGACGATACCGACGCGCTCGCCGATGGACTGCACACGTTGTGGGCCGATCGTGCGCTGTCGGGACAGCTGGCGGACAAAGCGTTCGAAGGCGTTCGCGCTCACTACACGATTGCCGCATCGGCGACCCGACAGCTCGAGGTCTACGAAGCGGTGAGTCGGCGCACCAGCGCAGGTCTGCCGTGTTGAACGTTTCGGGAGTCAGTAAGCAGTATCCAACGCCGCGTGGACCGCTGACGGTGCTGTCGGACGTGAATTTCGTGATGTCAGCGGGCGATGCCGCGGCGATCACCGGCCCATCGGGCAGTGGCAAGAGCTCACTGCTTTACATGCTTGGGGCGCTCGAGCCTCCATCACACGGCAGCATCACGCTCGACGGGCAGAATCCGTTCGAGCTCACGGCCGCGGCGCTGGCCGATTTTCGCAATACCAGCATCGGGTTCGTCTTTCAGGATCACTGCCTGCTGCCGCAGTGCACGGTGCTGGAAAACGTGCTCGTGCCAACGCTGGTGGCAAAGAAGAATGCGAGCGACGACGCGGCGCGTGCCCGCGCCTGCCTCGAGCAGGTCGGGCTCGGGGAGCGGCTGGAACATCGGCCGGGCGAGTTGTCCGGCGGTGAAAAGCAACGCGCCGCAATCGCGCGGGCGCTCGTTCTGCAACCGCGCCTCGTGCTCTGCGACGAGCCCACTGGAAATCTCGATCAGGCCTCGGCCGCGACCGTCGCGTCGATGCTGCTCGATCTTCATGCTCGCCAACGCAATATCCTGATCGTCGTCACGCATAGCGACCGCCTGGCGGGGCAGTTTCCGATACGCTTCGAGATCGCGGACGGTCGATTGCGGCGGGTTGTGTAACGCATCAGAGCCCGCTTGGGTCAGTTATGTTAGCCACGTCCATCCTCGTTGAGGCAGGCGGTCTCTTGAGCCAATCGGAAGCCGGAGATTACCAACACAAGCGAGGAGCGGTGTAAGCATGAGCCAACCCAGCTCTTCTGCCCTCGTCGCCCCCGGAACGCGAGACCGCGCGTACTACGGCTGGGTGGTTCTCGGTGTGGCCGCATGCGCCATGGTCGGCACGCTGCCTGGGCGCACACAGGGACTCGGGCTGATTACCGAGCCGCTTGTTCGCGATCTCGGATTGAGTCGCGTTGCGTTTGCGCAGATCAATCTGGTGGCGACGCTCATCGGTGCGCTGTTCTGTCTGGGCGTAGGCCGACTCATCGATCGGATTGGCAGTCGCGTTGTGCTGACCGGGACGGCCATCGCGCTTGGGCTCACGGTGCTCGCGCTGAGTCGAACCGGCACCGTCGTCGGCCTCCTCGTGCTCGTGACGTTAACACGCGGCTTTGGTCAGAGCGCCTTGTCCGTGATCAGCCTGGCGATGGTAGGCAAGTGGTTCCGCCGGCGTCTCACCGTGGCAATGGCTATCTATGCGTTGGTGATGAGCATCGGGTTCATGGCGGCGTTCCCGTTGGTCGGCGCCCTTGTGCAATCGGCAGGCTGGCGGATTGCGTGGGCATCAATCGGAGCAGCCCTTCTCGTGGTGCTCGCGCCCGTGGCATGGTGGCTGGACCGATCGTCGCCTGAAACCATCGGTCTCACCGTGGATGGCGACTCTTCCTCTGACGTCGAGGTCGATGTCACCGAGGACAGCCCTGAAGCGGCACAGGCCACGCTGGGCGGAGCGCTTCGTTCACCAGCATTCTGGGTTTTCGCCCTGGCGAGTTCAGTCTACGGTCTCGTGGCGTCGGGAATCGGACTGCTGAACGAGTCGATCCTCGCGGAGCGCGGATTCACGCCCGACGTGTACTACACGGCACTGGCAGTCACGGCGATTACAGGCCTTGCGGGTAACTTCGGCGCCGGCGCGCTTGCCCCGCGCGTGTCGCTGCGCGTCATTCTTGTGAGCGCGATGGCGGTATTGGCCGCAGGACTCGTCGCGCTCGCGCACGTGTCCACCCAGCCGCAGGTCATGGTGCAGGCTGTCGCGATGGGCATTGCGGGCGGATTCATCACCGTCGTGTTCTTCAGTTTCTGGGGGCACGCCTACGGGCGCCGGCACCTGGGACGCATCCAGGGCGCTGCACAGGCACTGACGGTGGTCGCATCTGCCGTGGGCCCGCTATTCCTGGCAGTTTCGGTAGAACGAACCGGTTCGTATGCCATCGCGTTTTACGCGCTCGCCGTGGTCGTCGCGCTTCTCGGAGTGGCCGCCGGGCTCGTCTCGATTCCTCCCGGGGCGCAACCGGTGAAGCGCGATCGCATGGAGATCGCCGCGGCGATATTGCTGGACCGGATCGAGACGAAGACGCCGTCGACGATCATCGACGTCCGCTCGGAGAAGGAGTTCGCGAATGGTCACGTTCCCGGCGCTCTCCACATTCCGTTCCACCGAATAGGCAGCCACCTCGACATCATTCCGGGCTCGAAGCGCGACGAGGTCGTGGTCTATTGTGGTCACGGTCCTCGAGCATGGATCGCCGGGGTCACGCTGCGAAGACACGGATTCACGAATGTCAGATATCTCGCGGGCCATTTCAGTAAATGGAGATCTGCTCGTCTGCGAGAAGAGTTGTAGGTCTCACGAGGAGCACGAATGCGAAAGATAGACGTCTTCACCCACATCTTCCCTACCCGTTATGTCGAAAGAATGATGGAGCTGGCCTCCACTATGAAAGATGTGGGCAAGCGCGTGCGCGGCGTACCGATGCTGGCCAATCTCGATGTGCGCTTCGAGATCATGGACCTTCATCCGGGCTATCAGCAGATCCTCTCGATCGCAACGCCGCCTGTCGATGCGTTCGCCAGTCCAGGCGAGGCTGTCGACCTCGCTCAACGCGCCAACGACGGGATGGCGGAGCTGGTGAACAGGTATCCAGAGCGATTCCCCGGGTTCATCGCCTGGCTGCCGATGAACGACGTCGATGCGACGATGCGCGAGCTCGAGCGTGCGATGGACGCCCTCAACGCGCGCGGAATTCAGATTTGCTCGAATGTGCAGGGCAGGCCCCTCGACTTGCCGGAGTTCCAGCCGATCTTCGCCGCGATGGCCGGTCGCGATTTCCCGATCTGGCTGCATCCATATCGCAGCGCCGACATCGCCGACTATCCCACCGAGGAGCGATCGCTGTACGAGATCTGGTGGACGCTGGGCTGGCCCTACGAATCCAGCGTCGCGATGTCGCGGCTGGTCTTCTCGGGCATCTTCGACCGCTACCCGAACCTGAAGATCATCACGCACCACATGGGCGGCATGATTCCGTACTTCGAGGGGCGCGTGGGGCCGGGGTGGGATCAGCTCGGCACGCGCACCTCCGACCGGGACTACACCAAGCTGCTCAAGGAACTGAAAAAGCGGCCGCTCGACTACTTCAAGATGTTCTACGCCGACACGGCGACCTTTGGCGCGTACGATCCGGCCGTCTGCGGTCTGCGCTTTTTCGGCGTGGACAATGTGCTTTTCGCCTCGGATGCGCCATTTGACCCGGAGGGCGGCCGTCAGTACATTCGCGAAACCATCAAGGTCATCGATCGTCTTCCGATTACCGACGCGGAACGAGAGCAGATTTACTGGCGGAATGCCGCCCGTCTGTTGAAACTCCATTAGCGGGGAGAGCCATGGTCACACTGCGCACGACGCTCGCCCTCGTTTTGATCTGGAACGGGTTGGCGATCGACGCGCAGGAGTCCGTCATCAGCCGGAAGCTGGACCGGCTCGACCGTCTTCAGCAATGGCTCGAGGCTGTCGAGCAGCACGAGTTCGGCACTGCCGACGATCCGCTGATGCGTGTGGCCTCGTGGGATCGCAACACACTGTGGCTTGTGTGGCAGGACGTCAGCTCGATCGTCAGCCTCGTTCGCGAACCAGACGTCGTGATTTTTTATACGCCGATCGAGCCCGAGCCTTTGAGCGGTATTTTCCGCCTCCCGTCGAACAGGCGGCCGTCGCGAGTGATTCCATATGGGCGTAACGAGATTACTCGTCTCAAGCTGCTCGCCCAGCACGTCGTGACCGCCGGTGGAGAAAACCGCATTCTCAAGCGAGGCGCCATGCTTCATGCGGAGATCGCCGTGCTTGGACCTGCCTCGCCTGCGCCGGATCCGGCACGGCCACCGCGCTCCGATTCCGTCATGCTGTTCCTGGCCGACGGCCAGCAGACCGGCGTCGACGATGCCGGCGTGCAGTGGGAGATGGGCAGGCGGCTCCTCGACAAGGTCAAGCCGAAAGACTCGCGAAAGCTCGGGAGTGACCCCGGCGCGGACGAGACGGTTCGCCTCTGGTACCTGGCTTCCAACGTCTACATGCAATCCGTCGAACAGGTCGACGCATGGCACGTCGATCGGTCGGTGCAACTTTTTCCGCAAGATCCGGAGATTCTGTTCCTGGCCGGATGCGCCCGCGAGATGTTCAGCGGACCACAGATTCAGAGCGTACTGGCGTCGACAACGCTGTCGCGCGCCCTGTTCAATCTGTACGGCGACGAGGGCGAGGAACTGCGCCGGGCAGAGAAGTTCTACCGGGAATCGCTCGAGCGCGACCCGAATCGCGCCGAGGCGCGCATCCGCCTGGGTCGCGTGCTCAACCGGAGGGGACGGCACCAGGACGCGATTATCGAATTGCGACGCGCGACCGCGGCGACGAAGAATCGACTGCTGCTGTATTACGGCAACCTGTTTCTCGGCGACGCGGCAGACGCTCTTGGTCTGGGTGAAGAGGCACGAACCGCATACCGACGTGCGGGCGAGCTGTTCGCGCTCGCGCAGTCACCGCAGCTGGCGCTCAGTTCCATGGCCGCCCGTGCAGGCGATCGGTCTGGAGCGCTGGCTGCCATCGAGGAAGTGCTCAGCCGGGATCAGCCAGTCACGGCGGACGATCCGTGGTGGCGCTATTACACGTCGCAAACCCGCGACCTCGAGGGCGTGTGGACTGCGCTGCGTGTGGCGGTGACGGCAGAGCGGGCGCGTCAATGAAGGTGCCTCTTGGACTTGCGCTGTTGCTCGGAACCGGGCTCACGGCGGGTCCGCAGCAGCCGACGTTCTCGTCACGGGTCGAAGCCGTTCGCGTGGATGTGCTCGTCACCGATCGCGGCAAGGCCGTGACCGGACTTCGCCCGGATGACTTCGACGTGAGAGACGAGGGCGTGCTGCAGGAAATCGATCTCGTCCAACTCGATCGGGTGCCGCTGAATGTCGTCCTCGGCCTCGATGTCAGTGAGAGCGTGAACGGCGAACGGCTCGAACATCTCCAGAGTGCCGGCACCTCACTGCTTCGAGGGCTCCAGAAGGACGATCGGGCCGCGTTGCTGACCTTCAGCCACGCTGTGCGCCTGCGCCAGGAGTTGACGTCCGACATCGCTCGCGTTCAGGAGACGCTTGCTGACGTCGTTCCTTCTGGGCTCACCTCCATCGTGGATGGCGCGTCGGCGGCCATCGCACTTGCCGGCTCCGACGTCGGGCGCAGTCTCCTGATCGTGTTCAGTGATGGAATCGACACCGCAAGCTTCCTATCACCGAAACTGGTCGTTCAGTCGGCGCGGCGATCGGATGTCGTCGTTTATGGCGTCGCGATGCGCGGCCGCCTCAGTCCCACCTTCCTGAAGGACCTTGGCGAAGTAACCGGAGGGTCGCTATTCGAAATTGAGTCGACGAAGGATCTTTCGCAGACCTTTCTTCGGATCCTCACCGAGTTTCGCCAGCGTTACCTTCTGAGTTTCCAGCCGCGCGGCGTATCGACGACGGGCTGGCATCGCCTCGAGGTTCGGGTCAAAGGGCGTCGAGGGATTGTGCGCGCCCGGGCCGGCTACCAGGCCGGGGGATGAACCAGGCTCAAAAGTCGACCTTTGACCTGGAGTGCTTCCGCGCGGTAGCGTCAGAAGGCGTGCACGCACGACAGATTGTCCTTCGCAGCCTGACCTACTACTGGCGCACGAATGTAGCCGTCGTGCTTGGTGTGGCCACAGCCGTCGCTGTGCTGGCCGGAGCGCTGCTGGTCGGCGACTCTGTACGCGGCAGTCTTCGCGATCTATTGCTGGGTCGACTAGGCAAAACGGACCAGGTCGTCGTCTCGACCACTCTCTTCCGCGAACAGCTGGCGCAGGATCTCGCGTCGCACCCCGAGTTCACCTCGGGCTTTTCCGCCTCGACGCCTCTTCTCATGATGCAGGGGACCGTCACAGCGCAGAACGAAGGACGTCGCGTGGCGCAGGCGCGCGTCTACGGCGTGGACGATCGATTCTGGCGTTTCCATGACGTGGGCGGCGTCAGCGGTCCAAACGACCGCGAGGCGTTCCTCAGTCCAGCGCTCGCGAGGCAGATCGGCGCATCGACCGCGGACTCGGTCCTTGTGCGGGTGCAGCGGCCGACGGAGATCCCCCTCGAGTCGCTCCATGGACAACGCGACAATCTCGGACGTTCGCTGCGCCTGACCGTGACGAATGTGCTGTCAGCCGATTCGCTGGGCGAGTTCTCGCTCGAAGCGCAACAGGGTGACGTGTCCGCCGTGTTCGTACCGCTCGGCCGGCTGCAGCAGGACCTGGAGATTCCCGGCCGCGTCAACACGCTGCTCGTGGCGAGCGGGCTGAGTCCGCCTGCCGATGCGCCTGCCGCGTTGCGCGCGCTGATCAGGCGTGACGCGCAACTCGACGACCTGGGCTATCTGGTGGAAACGGCCGACTCACCGGGTGTGCTCGTGATCGGGTCCTCGGCCGGCCTCCTCGACGATGCGCATGCGAAAGCAGCGATGGGCGCACTCGAGGGAACCGGGATGCAGGCGGGCGCGCTCTTTACGTATCTGGCCAACAGTATCCGCATCGGCCAGAGGGAAGTCCCGTATTCTCTCGTCACCGCTCTCGACCTCCATACCATCCAGCCGACGGCGCCCGCGCGCGCATCCCAATCGCTTCCAACTGATTCGAAGCCGTCGATTGTCCTGAACGAGTGGGCGGCCACAGAGCTGCAGGCTCGTACGGGCGACGAGGTCACGATGGAGTACTACGCCTGGGAAGAGCCCGGGCGCCTGGTGACGAAATCAACAACGCTCGACGTGGCTGGTGTCGTGCCAATCGATCGTGGCGACCGGAAGATGGCGCCGACATATCCGGGCATTACCGATTCGCCGACGCTGGACGATTGGAATCCGCCGTTCCCGGTCGACCTTCGTCGCATTCGGAAGGTCGATGAGGCGTACTGGGAGAAGTACCGAACGACGCCGAAAGCGTTCGTGCCGCTCGAGACAGGGCAGCAGCTCTGGCAGACACGCTATGGGGCGATGACGTCGATTCGCGTCAGACCGAAGGAGGGGCAGTCGCTCGCCGAGGCGCGCGACGCGTACGTGCAGCGCCTGCGCGCGGCTGCTGACCCGCTGGCGCTCGGCCTGACCGTACTGGACGTGCGCGCCCAGGGCCTCGAGGCGTCGCGTGGCGCCACCGATTTTGGCGAATACTTCGTCTACTTCAGCTTCTTCATCGTTGTCTCCGCGCTGTTGCTGGTCGTGCTGTTCTTCAAGCTCGGCATCGAGCAGCGCGTGCGCGAGGTCGGTCTGCTGCGAGCCGTCGGTTTCGGACCCCGAGTCGTAAGACGGTTGTTCCTGCAGGAGGGCGTGCTGCTTGCTGTCATTGGCACTGCCCTCGGTATTGCTGGCGCACTCGGATACGCGTGGCTGATGATGTTCGGGCTT
Source organism: Acidobacteriota bacterium (assembly GCA_046732795.1). Classification (GTDB taxonomy): domain Bacteria; phylum Acidobacteriota; class Vicinamibacteria; order Vicinamibacterales; family UBA2999; genus Gp6-AA40. Next base: position 3,749 of record JBKPNV010000384.1, on the reverse strand, counting down.
CGGTCGTGGTGGGTCGATGCTGTTGGCACGACGGCGCTCGCGCTGCACGTGTCGCCGGCGTCGCTCGTCGGTGGCGCCATCGGCGGGGTGCTCGTCGCGGTTGCGTGCATCTGGTGGACGCTGCGCGCATTGAGCCGCATCTCCGAGCGCAGCCTGCTCATGGGGACACTCGACAGCTCCGGGATAGTCAACTCGCATCTGTCCAGCGCTCAACTCCCAAGAACCGTTCGCGCGTGGAGGTGGCCAATCGCGACGGCAATCCTGACGTTGCTTGCGCTGCTCTTGCTGGCAGGTGCTGCGACCGGCGCTGTCGACCGGGTTGGCGCGTTCTTCGGCGCCGGAGCATTGCTGCTCCTCGCCTCGCTGTGCGGAGCAACATGGCTGCTTCGACGTCGCGCACGAAGCGGCATCATTGGCCATGGATGGGTCTCGATCTCGAAGCTCGGGATGCGGACGGCGACCTATCGCCCGGCTCGCAGCGTGCTCTCGATTGCCGTGATCGCCTCCGCGACATTCATTCTCATTTCGGTCGAGGCATTTCGGCGAGGCGACCGCCTCGCTGACACGGGTTTGCGCTCAGGTGTGGGCGGCTACGACCTGATTGTCGAGACGCTATTGCCCGTGGTGCGTGACCTGAACACTCGCGAAGGGCGCGAAGCTCTCAATGTGTTCGGCCTCGATCAGTCGGTGGCATTCGAACCACTCCGCCTGTTGCCGGGAGACGATGCGAGCTGTCTGAATTTGTACGAGCCGCGCCACCCGCGAATTCTTGCGGCCAGTCAGAGCTTCGTTCGCGAACGGAGGTTCACCTTTCAAAGCAGCCTGGCGGCAACCGACGAGGAGCGAGCCAACCCCTGGCTGCTGCTCGAACGAGTCGAACCCGACGGGGCAGTCCCGGTCATCGCCGACGCCAACTCGATGACCTACGTCCTGCACAAGAAGCTTGGCGAGGACATCGTGTTGCCACGCGGCGATCGAGAGATTCGTCTGCGCCTGGTCGCCGCTCTGAGCGACAGCATCTTTCAGGGCGAGCTGCTCATGGCGGAGCAGCCGTTCGCGAAACTGTTCCCCGATCAACAGGGATACCAGGTGTTGCTCGTGAGTGCCGGACACGCGACCGCAGCGAAGCTCGCAGCGACGATCGAGGAGGGGATGGCCGACCTCGGCGCACGCGTGACAGGCGCGGCCGAGCGACTGGCGCAGTTCCATCGCGTCGAGAACACCTACCTGTCGACGTTCCAGACGCTCGGCGGACTCGGGCTCCTGCTCGGCACGTTCGGGCTCGCGACAGTGCTGCTGCGAAACGTGCTCGAGCGGAAACGGGAGCTGGCTCTCCTCGGCGCTATCGGTTTTCGACGCGCGCACGTGATGACGATGGTCGTGGCTGAGAACGTGCTGCTGTTGGTTGCGGGACTGGCGTCGGGTGCGCTGTCGGCGGCGCTGGCAATCGCACCGGCCGTCGCCGAGCGCGGCAGCAGGCTTCCTTTCACCAGCGGCAGCGCAGTCCTGATGATCGCCGTGCTCGTAACCGGTCTGTTATCCTCGGTACTCGCCATGCGGGCAGCGACGCGCATGCCGCTGCTGGCATCTCTCCGATCGGAGTAACCCGGATGAGACAATCGCTGGTATCGCTCGCGTCGGTTTTCGTACTGTTCACGTTATTCATTCCACCTCTTACAGCGGAAGACTGGCCGCAGTGGCGTGGGCCAATGCTGAACGGCACCAGCTCAGAGAAGAATCTTCCGGTCCGTTGGTCGAAGACCGAGAACGTGACGTGGAAGCTTGCCTTGCCTGAGCGCTCCGGCTCGACGCCGATCGTGTGGGGCGACTACGTGTTCCTGAGCGTCGGCGAGGGATCCAATCTGTCACTGTGGGCAGTGGATCGGACCAGCGGCGCCGTCCGCTGGAAGCGCCCACTCGGCGGCGGCAATCGCCGCATGATGAAGCAGCAGATGTCGTCTCCATCGCCGGTGACCGACGGCCGATCCGTCTGGGTCATGACCGGCACCGGAGTGCTCAAGGCGTTTGATTTCGGCGGCAAGGAGCTGTGGGGTCGCGACATCCAGGCGGATTACGGGCGCTTCGGGCTGCAGTGGGGATATGCCTCCTCGCCGCTGCTGTTCGGGGATTCGTTATACGTGCAGGTTCTTCACGGCATGCACACCGACGATCCCTCCTATCTGCTGCGCATCGACAAAGCGACTGGCAAGACAGTCTGGCGTGTACTGCGGATGACGCGTGCCCGATTTGAATCGCCGGACGCGTACACGACGCCGGCACTTCTGAAGCTTGGCGATTCGACCGAGATCGTGATCACGGGCGGCGACGTCGTGACGGGCCACGATCCGGCAACCGGCCAGGAGCTGTGGCGCGCTGATGGACTCAATCCGCACAACGACGGCAGCTACCGCATCGTGGCCTCGCCGGTCGTCCATGGCGATCTGCTGTTTGCGCCGTCGAGAGAGCGGCCGCTGCTGGCGCTCAAGCCGGGCGGCCGCGGCGATGTCAGCAAGTCTCATGTGCTGTGGTCGTTCAACAACGGTCCGGATGTGCCGACGCCGGTCACCGACGGCACCTATCTGTACTCGATCAACGATCGCGGGATCCTCTACTGCCTCGATGCCAGAACGGGGAAGGTCGTCTACGGTCCGCAACGTCTTCGCAACGCGACGTACAGCGGATCGGCAGTGCTGGCGGACGGCAAGATCTACATCACGGACGAAGATGGCGTGACGACCGTGATCCGCTCGGGCCCGAAGTTCGAGCTGCTGTCTGAAAACGATCTCCAGGACTACACGCTGAGTTCACCGGCGATCTCCGATGGCCAGATCTTTGTCCGGACGGCCTCGTTCATCTACGCGATCGGTCGAAGACAAGCGGCGGCAAGAAGTACCCAGTAGGGCTGGTCTTTCAAAGGGAGACCTGCGGTGCGAAGAAGGGACGACGGTGCGGGGTTCGAAGGTCCAATCCGACCGCGTTCTTTCGCACCGCACGCTGGAGATGAGGTGAGATGGTTCACACGATTCTGAAGGCCATAGGCGGACTGCTCGTCGCGCTGGTGCTCGTCGTAGCGGCGCTGCACCAGTTCTTCGGTCTTCGCTTCGTCATGGACGGGGCCGGAACGCCGTATCCACGCTTCGTCCCATCGAGTCACGTGCAGGCGGAGCGAATCGAGCGTCATCGCGAAGCCCAACGCGCCGCAGCCGAGCCTGCGCCGGCGCCGGCAGTGGCTGAGCCCACACCCGCCGCGGTCTCGATCGCGTCGCCGGAAACGCCGGTTCCGGCACCCATCGCGAAACCAGCAACCGTGTCCACTGCCGGTCCCGCTCCGTACTGGACCGACTTCCGCGGTCCCAGGCGCGATGGCAAGTACGAGGAAGTACCAGTCCTGACCGAGTGGCCCGCCGCGGGCCTGAAACCGCTTTGGAAGCAGCCGATCGGTGGCGGATACGCCTCGTTCGTCGTCGCACGCGGGCGCGCGTTCACCATCGAGCAGCGCGGATCCCAGGAGGTCGTCGCTGCGTACGACGTCCCGACAGGTCGCGAGCTGTGGGCCAATGCGTGGGATGCCGAGTTCCGCGAGGCGATGGGCGGCGATGGGCCGCGGGCGACGCCGACGTGGGCTGACGGGCGCGTCTATGCGCTCGGCGCCACCGGTGAGTTGCGCGTACTCGACGATGCCAGCGGGAAGGTGATCTGGCGCACCAATATCCTGAGCGACAGCGACGCACGAAACCTGGATTGGGGTA
>JBKPNV010000383.1:0-22593 GCA_046732795.1 Acidobacteriota bacterium | reverse complement strand
CGGCTGCCTTCTGATCGGGGAGCACGTCGGCCTCGACGCGATCGATTCCAGTCGACTGCGCGACGGCATCGGCGGTCGCGCGGCTGTCTCCAGTCAGCATCACGACCTTGACACCCTCGGCGTGCAACGATCGGATCGCTTCGGTGGTAGTCGGCTTGATCGGATCGGCCACGCCGAGGAGTCCGGCTATCTTCCCTTCGAGTGCGACGAAGACGATCGTTTGCCCCTGGCGGCGAAGATCGTCCGCACGGCCTCGAAAAATCGCAACGTCGATGCCGAGCGACTCGAGATGGCGAAGGTTGCCGACGGCCACGCGCCGGCCATCGACGATGCCAATCACCCCCTGGCCGGTGATCGACTCGAAGTTCGCGACGTCGGCAAGGCGAAGATGGCGCTCGCGGGCACCGGCGACGATCGCTGCGGCCAGTGGATGCTCGCTCACATGCTCGAGACTGGCGGTCAGACGCAACAACTCTCCAGCGTCGAGACCAGCGACCGCCTCCAGCGTGACCATCGCCGGTTTGCCTTCAGTCAATGTTCCAGTCTTGTCGACGACGATCGTCGAGACCTTTTCCAAGGTCTCGAGCGCCTCGGCGTTGCGAATGAGGACGCCCACCTCGGCGCCGCGACCGGTGCCCACCATGATCGACATCGGCGTGGCGAGGCCGAGGGCGCACGGGCACGCGATGATCAGCACGGCAACCGCGTTCACGAGGGCATAGGCGAGCCGCGGTTCAGGCCCGTACACCGACCAGGTGACGAACGTCGCCAGCGCGACAACGATCACCATGGGAACGAACCACGACGACACCGTGTCGGCGAGCCGCTGAATCGGCGCGCGCGAGCGCTGCGCTTCACTGACCATGCGAACGATCTGCGCGAGCAGCGTGTCGCGGCCGACGCGCTCGGCAACCATCACGAACGTTCCGGTCCCGTTGACCGTGCCACCCGTCACCGGAGACTGCGCTGTCTTCTCGACGGGGATAGGCTCGCCCGTCACCATTGACTCGTCAACGCTGGTCGAGCCCTCGATGACACGCCCATCCACCGGGACTCGTTCGCCAGGTCGCACGCGCAAGCGATCACCCAGGGCGACAGAATCGAGCGGCACGTCGTGCTCGACACTGTCCGCGTCGATTCGGCGCGCCGTCTTCGGCGCCAGTCCCAGCAGGTTGCGGATGGCGGCGCTTGTACGGCCTCTCGCGCGCAATTCGAGCACCTGGCCGAGCAGCACGAGCACGACGATGACCGCGGCCGGCTCGAAGTAGACGGCAACTTGGGTTCCCGTCCGAAATGAGTCGGGAAACAGATTGGGCGCCAGCGTGGCCGCGACGCTGTAGCCGTATGCGGCGCCGACGCCGAGCGAGATCAGCGTGAACATGTTGAGGTAACGGCTGACGATCGAGGCCCAGCCGCGCTCGAAGAACGGCTGACCACCCCATACCACCACTGGCGTCGCGAGCGCGAATTCGACCCAGTTGCGCAGCCCGTGCGGAAGAAGGCGATCGAGCGGACGCCCTGGCAGCATCTCGCCGATCATGAACGCGAGCATGGGAGCAGTGAGGACGAGCGACACGCGGAAGCGTCGTGTCATGTCCTCCAGTTCCGGATTGCCCTCGTCGGCGTGCGCCGCGTCGACAGGTTCGAGCGCCATGCCGCAAATCGGGCAGGCGCCGGGACCCTTCTGACGCACCTCCGGATGCATCGGACACGTGTACTCAGCCTCGAGATCGATCGGGCCGGCGCGCCGAGCGTCGGGATTCAGGAACTGCTCCGGATTCTCGCGAAACTGTTCGAGGCAACTCTCGGCGCAGAAGTAGTATGTCTGCCCCTTGTAGTCGACCTGCCCGACGGCGTCCGAGGGATCGATCGTCATCCCGCAGACGGGATCGACGACACCCTCAGCCGGCGTTGCGGGTGGATGTGCGCCGTTCAAGATTTCACGTAATGACTGGGGTTCGCGTCGAACTTGGTTTTGCAGATCTTGGCGCAGAAGTAATACATCTTGCCCTTGTACTCGCTCGTAGCCGCGGCCTTGGCCGGATCGACCTGCATTCCGCACACAACGTCTTTCTCCATGGTTTCCCTCCGGTCCGGAAGCCGGACACTACCTACGAGTCCCAGTCTCGAGTCGCAAGTCCCGAATCCCGAGTCCCGAGATTACAATGCCCGGCCATGCCATACCGATATTTGACCGCCGCCGTAGCAGTTCTGGCACTCTGCTCATCCGGCTCACCCGTGGCGCAGCAGGCCAACGCCCATCTGAACCCCGTGATCGCCAAATTGGCTGCGGGTAAGACTGTCTACGGTCTCATCAACTCGGGCGATCTGTCGCTCGTCAATGCGCGCGAGACGGCCCGTGCCCCTGTCGACTTTGTGTACGCCGACATGGAGCACAACCCGCTCGACTTTCCCGGCCTCGCCACGTTCCTGCTCGGACTGACCGACAAGGCGGCGATCTTGAGCAAAGGGAATCTTCAGCCCAACGTCGCCCTGTTCGCGCGTTTTCCCCAGGAAGCCGACGAATCCACCTGGGTCGTCAAACAGGCGCTCGACATCGGTCTCATGGGCGTGATTTTTAACGGCGTCGATACGACGGAGCAGGCGGTCGCCGCTGTTCGCTCGATGCGTTATCCGCCGCTGAAAGGAGAGACGCACCGCGAACCGGTCGGGATCCGCGGTTACGGCACTGGCGGTGCAACGTGGGCGTGGGGTGTCAACGCCGCTGAATACGAACGCCGGGCTGATGTGTGGCCGCTCAATCCCGACGGCGACCTGATCGCGATCGTCATGATCGAATCGGTCGAAGGGTTGAAGAACCTCGATCAGATCGCCGGCGTGCCCGGCGTGGGTGCGTTGTTCCTGGGCGCCGGCTCCGACCTTTCCCGCTCGCTCGGTGTTCGCCCAAACGCGCCGGAAACAGAGGCGGCCTTTCAACAGGTGTTGAGCGCGTGCAAGTCGCACAAGGTTCCCTGTGGCATCACGGCGGGCTCGGGTGCCGATGTGGCCCGCCGGGTCAAGGAAGGGTGGAGCATCATCAGGTCGACGGTACCGGCGATTACGCAGGGTCGACAGCTGATGGGTGAGAAGTAACCAGTCCGGCTGACCACCTTCGCCAAGGCTACGGCGGTCCAGAAGCCGGACACTACGCCACATTTCTACGGGGTCCAGATCCGTGACGGCCCACTGCCCGCGAGCGTGAGCATCAATTCATTGAGACGCTTCACGAAGGACGCCGGATCCTCGAGCTGGCCTCCCTCGGCCAATGTCGCCTGATCGAACAGGATCTGACTCCAGTCGGCGAATTTTCTCTCGTCGGTCTCAACGCCGAGGCGCCGGACGATGGGATGGCCGGGATTGATCTCGAGCACCGGTTTCGACATCGGGACGTTCTGTCCCGCGGCCTTCAGCATGCGTTCCAGGTTCGTGCTCATGCCGTGCTCATCGCTGACGAGACACGCCGGTGAGTCCGTCAGCCGGTGCGTCACGCGAACGGCGCTCGCCCGATCGCTCAACACGGTCTGCATCCGCTCGATCAGCCCTTTGTGTTCTTCGGCTTGTTGTTCCTCTTCCTTCTTCGCCGCCTCGTCGCCGAGGGCGCTCAGATCCAGGCCGCCCTTGGCGATCGACTGCAGCGGCTTGCCCTCGAACTCGGTGAGAGTCGACACGACCCACTCGTCGATCCGGTCGTGCATCAACAGCACCTCGACGCCCAGCTTGCGGAATATCTCGAGGTGCGGGCTGTTTTTCGCGGCAGCGAAGCCGTCGCCGGTGATGAAGTAGATCGCGGTCTGCTTCTCCTTCATGCGCCCGACGTAGTCGGCCAGTGAGACGGTTTGTTCCTCGGTCTCGCGATGCGTGGACGAGAAACGAAGCAGCTTCGCGATGCGCTCACGATTGACCGTGTCCTCGACGATCCCTTCCTTGAGGACGCGGCCGAACTGCTTCCAGAACGTCGCGAACTTCTCGGTCTCTTTGCTCGCCAGATCTTCGAGCAGGCCGAGCACCCGTTTGACCGAGGTCGCGCGGATGGCCTCGACGTCGCGCGATTGTTGCAGGATCTCGCGCGACACGTTGAGCGGTAAATCGTTCGAATCAATGACGCCGCGCACGAACCGCAGATACGGCGGCATCAACTGCTCCGCATCGTCCATGATGAAGACGCGCCGGACGTAGAGCTTGATGCCGCGGCGATGTTCGCGGTTCCAGAGATCGAACGGCGCTTCCCTCGGCAGGAACAGCAGCAACGTGTACTCCTGACGCCCTTCTACCTTGGCGTGGACGTACGCGAGCGGCGCGTCGAAGTCATGCCCGACGTGCTTGTAGAACTCCTGATACTGCTCTTCCGTGATCTCCGACTTGGGCCGCGCCCACAGCGCTGAGGCCTGATTGATCTGCTCGTCCTCGTCAGTGGGGGTCTGCGCCTTAGCTGTCGCGTCCCACTGTTCCTTCTTCATCAGGATCGGAACGGTGATATGGTCCGAGTACTTCCGGAGGATTTCGCGCAGTTTGAAGCCGGTGAGCAGTTCGTCCTCGTCAGGCCGAAGGTGCAGGATGACCTCGGTGCCGCGCGTGTCCTTGTGCACTGTCTCAACCGAGTATTCGCCTTCGCCTGAGCTCTCCCAGCGGACGCCGTGCTCCGCCGTCAGCCCGGCCCGCCTCGTGGTCAACGTGACGCGGTCCGCCACGATGAACGCGGAGTAGAAGCCAACGCCGAACTGGCCGATGAGGTGCGCGTCCCTGGCCTTGTCGGACGTGAGGTTCTGAAAGAACTCGCGCGTCCCCGACTTGGCGATCGTGCCGATCTGTTCGATCACCTCTTGCCGGGACATGCCGATGCCGTTGTCGGTGACGGTAATCGTTCGCGCCGCCTTGTCGTACGCGACGCGTATCTTCAGATCAGGATCGTTCTCGAACAGAGCTGGATCGGCGAGCGCCTCGAAGCGGAGCTTGTCGCCCGCGTCGGAGGCATTCGAGACCAGTTCCCGCAGGAAGATCTCTTTGTTTCCATACAGCGAGTGCACCATCAGGTGCAGGAGCTGTTTGACTTCAGCCTGAAAGCCGAGCGTTTCGCGTTGTGCGGTAGTCGTCATAAAAGATCAAAGTTCATGGAATCACGTATCCCGAGTCCCGAGTCCCGGCTTCCGAGCCCCGAGTCGCGGATGAAGCCGCGCTCTGTCTCTGCGATGAGTGCGCATCCTGCCATTCGGTCGCGCGGCGATATGCCCGGGCGCGTTGCTCCGGTGTCATCGTCTTGGCGAGTTCGTCCCGAAGGGCACCGGCCTTGACGCGCTTGGCCTCGTCCTTCCAACGTGAAGCTGCCAAGTTGAGCCACATGTGTGCTTGGATGATGTCCGTCGAGGGGCCGTGTCCAGGACTGAGCAGGATCCCGAGCTCAATCTGCGCATCCGCGTCGCCCTGGTCGGCGGCCCTGTGAAACCAGGTCATTGCGTGCGTTTGATCACGAGCCACGCCGCGCCCGTCTCGGTACATCACACCCAGACGATATTGCCCGATCGCGAATCCCCGCTCGGCGGCTCTCCGATACCACGCTGCCGCCTTCACCGCATCGGCCGGGACACCATCAGCTCCCGTGTCGTAGATGGACCCGAGGCTGAACCTGGCAATCGCGTCGCCGTGATCGGCCGCCCTCTCGTACCACACGACAGCTTGCCGGACGTCTTGCGGCACGCCGTGGCCCTCGAAGTACATCATCGCGAGATTGGTCTGCGCCCCAGCATGGCCCTCCTCTGCGGCGCGCCGGTACCACAGCGCTGCCTCTGCCGCGTCTTCGGGCAGCACGCTACCCGACTCGTACATATTGCCGAGTGTGACCATGGCTTCCAGGTCGCCGCGGACGATTCGCGCCCGCAGATCGGCTACGTACCGTTCGTCGGCGGTCACGGGAACCACGGCAGCTTGCGCGACGATGACCGTGACAAGCAGGAGGACGTTCACCAACCCGCTATTTTAAAACGTACCGCCGGCGGCACTCTCGAAGGCCGGTCCGTTATACTGGAATATTGCGTCCGGCTAAAGCCGGACACTACGACGATCACTTGAGCACAGACGCCGCCACACCGCGAACACCTGCAGCCGCTGCCGCGACAGCATCGTCACGAGCCGTAACGCATGCAACGGCGTTGGGCATTCTGGCCGCCATCAGCGTGTGCCACGGCCTCAACGACCTGATGCAGTCGGTGCTGCCAGCCGTCTACCCCATCCTCAAACAGGCGTACCACCTCGACTTCGGTCAGATTGGGCTCATCACCTTTGCCAACCAGGCGACGGCCTCCCTCCTGCAGCCGGTTATCGGAAGCTTCACCGACAGGAAGCCGAAGCCGTACTCGCTGCCGGCGGGCATGGCATTCACGCTCGTCGGATTGTTGCTGCTCTCAGTCGCGCCCACGTATGGCGCGATTCTGCTCGCAGTGGCCCTGGTCGGCATTGGCTCTTCAGTGTTTCATCCCGAGTCGTCTCGTGTGGCGCGGCTCGCATCGGGAGGACGCCACGGCTTCGCGCAATCGCTCTTCCAGGTAGGCGGCAACGTCGGGCAATCGGCCGGCCCGCTCCTTGCCGCGTACATCGTGCTCCCGTACGGGCAGCACAGCATCGCGTGGTTCGGCGTCACGGCGCTCACCGCCATGGCAATTCTGGTGCGTGTCAGCAGTTGGTACCGCCATCGGCTGTTCGAATTAGTACGGACAAAAGGGGCGGCGATCCGGGCCGGGCTGCCGACGGGTCGCGTCCGAGTGGCATTGATCGTTCTGGTACTGCTGGTTTTCTCGAAGAACGTCTACCTGGCAAGCCTGACGAGTTTCTACACCTTCTATTTGATCGACAAATTCCACGTCACCGTGCAGAGCGCACAGTTGCATCTGTTTGTGCTCCTGGGCGCGGCAGCGGCGGGAACCTTCATCGGCGGGCCGGTCGGCGATCGCATCGGACGCAAGTACGTGATTTGGGTTTCAATTCTTGGCGCGTTGCCCTTCACGCTGCTCCTGCCTTACGCAAACCTGTTCTGGACCGAGGTGTTGACGGTTATCATCGGGCTGGTCCTCGCGTCGGCGTTCTCGGCGATCGTCGTGTTTGCCCAGGAGCTCGTCCCAGGACGAGTCGGCACGGTGTCCGGCATCTTCTTCGGGTTCGCGTTCGGCGCCGGCGGTCTTGGCGCCGCGATGCTGGGGCAATTGGCCGATGCCACCAGCATCGACACGGTCTTTACCGTCTGTTCCTTCCTGCCGGCCATTGGGCTCTTGACGTGGTTCCTCCCCAACATCGAGCCCGCTCGTCACGCCCGTCATTGATTGCGCAATTTTGTGTAGGGGTCTGACCCCACACGCCCATCAGGGGGGCTCGTTGACTTCGCCTCGTTGCAGCGATATACAAGTCCGTTCGCTGTTTCAAAGTTTTGTCAAAGGTCCGTTACGGAAGTCAGGGAGGCAATTCATGCCGTTTCGACGCGGTGGAGTGGTTGGTTTGCTCGCTGTTGCAGTTCTGTTCGTTAGTGCACCTGGGGCGTTCGCCCAGGGACAAACCGGCTCGATCGCCGGCCTCGTACGAGATACCTCTGGTGCTGTGCTTCCGGGCGTTACTGTTGAGGCATCCAGCCCCGCCCTTATCGAGAAGAGCCGAAGCGTCGTGACCGACGGTCAGGGACGATACACCATCGTCGATCTGCGCCCCGGCACCTACAGCGTCGCCTTCACCCTTCCAGGGTTCGCAACCATCAGACGCGAGGGAATCGAGCTGACGTCCGGATTCACGGCGAACGTGAGTGTCGATCTGAAGGTAGGAGCGCTCGAAGAAACCGTCACGGTCACCGGCGAATCACCGATCGTCGACACGCAGAGCACGACCAAGCTGGCCACGGCGTCCCGTGAAGTAATGGATGTGCTGCCCACCGACCGTAACTTCGTGAGCTTCGCGGCGTTGACGCCGTCCGTGCTCGTGACCGGCGTACGACAGAACGTCGGCGGATCGATTCCCGAGACCGGCATGAACCTCGTCGTGCACGGCAGCCGCGCCTCCGACAGCCTCGTCACCGTCGAAGGCATGCCGATCATCAACGGCGGTGGCACGGGCGGTCTGATGTACGGCAATTATCTCAACAACGGACTGGCGCAGGAGATCACGTTCCAGACCGACTCGCACAACGCGGAGTTCGAGCGTGCGACGGTTTACTCCAACTTCATCCCCAAGGAAGGATCGAACACGTTCCGCGGGTCGTTCTTCGGCCGGTGGGCTGGCGAATCATGGCAGTCGGACAATCTCTCTGATGAGCAGATTGCACAAGGGCTGACGAGTGGGAACCGCATTGACCGGATCTGGGATGTCAACCCGAATGTTGGCGGACCAATCGTTCGCGATCGACTCTGGGTGTACGGCGGCTTCCGTCACTGGGGCACGTACAACACCGTGGCGGGATCGTACAAGGACGCGAATTTCTCCGACATCTTTTATCACCCGACGACCGAGCAGAACCTGTTCCCGGTGTGGCACGAGAGCGCCGTCGCACGCTTCACGGTGCAGGCGAATCAGAAGAACAAGTTCAATCTCTACACCGACTGGCAGTACACGTACTTCGGCAACTGTTTCGTGCCGACGTATCTGACGGCCATCAGCGCGTGTCCCGAATACAAGAACATCCCGCAGTACATTCTCCAGGGGAGCTGGAGCTCTCCGGTAACGAATAAGCTGTTGCTCGAAGCGGGCGGCACCATTACGCCGCAGGACTTCCACGGCTATCGCCGGCCAGGCGTGTCCGAAACGCAGTTTGCAATGAACGACCCCACGGCACCCGCCGGTATGCCCCAGAACTGGGGATCGTCAACGGCCTATGGCTACAATCGCAGTGATCAGACGAACTACCGCGCATCGGCCAGCTACGTGACCGGCTCGCACTCGATCAAAGCCGGGTTCACGCTCATGCACGCGTGGCGCTACAACACGCAAGAGCCGAACAACTCGGTCGCACTCAGTGTTCGTGGCACGCAGCCGTTCTCGCTGACAGAGTACGCGACTCCGATTCAGTTTCACGAGACGCTGCGCTACAACATGGGCATCTTCGCGCAGGATCAGTGGCGCTACAACCGCTTCACGTTCAATTACGGCGTGCGACTCGACTTCCTGAACGCGCGTGTCGACGCGCAGGACATCGTGGCAGGCCCGTTCACACCGGCGCGCCACTTCGACGCCGTCGACAACGTGCCGAACTGGAAGGATGTCGATCCCCGATTGGGCGTGGTGTGGGACGTGTTCGGTGACGGGAAGACAGCGGTGAAGGGCAGCATAGGCCGCTACGTGGTTGGCGCGGCTTACGAAATCGCACGCCCCGCCAACCCTGTGCAGTCAAGCGTCAACCAGGTGACGCGAACGTGGGCGCCGCCTGCAGGAGTGATCTATAACGGCGATTACAACCCATACAACGACTGCGACCTCTTCAATCCGAACGCGAACACCAAGCGTCCGGGTCAAATCAATTGCGGCGCCATCCAGAACCCTGCATTCGGACAGGTCACGGCGCGCACCACCAACTACGATCCGGCGGTGATCAACGGCTGGCACGTGCGGCCAAATAACTGGGAGGGACAGATCAGCATCCAGCGCGAGCTCGTGCCGCGCGTATCCGCGTACGCCGGCTACACTCGCCGATGGTTCGGCAACCTGACGGCCCAGCGCAATCAGGCCGTGACGAACGCTGACTTCTCACCGTACTGTGTGCCAGTTCCGGTTGATTCGCGGCTGGACAACGGTGGCGGCTACCAGCAGTGCGGGCTGTTCGACGTCAACCGCGTTATCACGCCGAACAACCTGATCTTCAACTCGAGCGACATCGGTGGCATCGACGACGTGTATGACGGCTTCGACTTCGACGTCAACGCACGGCTGGCAAGGAACATCATCCTCTCAGGTGGCGTCACCTTCGGTCGTGAGCGGATCAACTACTGCAACCTCAAGGACGACCTCAGCCTGACAACAAATGGTCCCGGGTTGGGCGTCAACACGCCGCGCACCGACGACTACTGCAACATCACGCCGCCGTTCCAGCCGCAAGTGAAGGGGCAGGTTGCGTATCCGCTGCCCTGGTGGGACATCAGCACGTCGGCCACGTTCCAGAGCCTGTCGGGCCCGCAGCTCGATGCGAACTATCCGTTGACCAACGCCCTCGTGCTGCCGACGCTCGGCCGTCCGTTTACCGGCGTTCCACCGACGGTAAATCTGTTGCCTAACGGCACGATGTACGGCGACCGCATTTATCAGACCGACCTTCGGATCAGCAAGGCGATCCGGACCGGCGGAACGGTGATTCGGCCAACGTTCTCGGTCTACAACCTGTTCAACGCAAACCCGATCCAGACCTACAACACGACGTACGGCTCTGCCTGGCTGGCGCCGACCGTGATCATGCAGGCGCGGTTCTGGGACATTGGAGTGCAGGTAGACTTCTAGACAGGTTGTTCAACTCCCAAGTACTCAACTCCCAACTCCTCATAAGGTTCGCCTTGTCGGGGTTGGGAGTCGCCCTCGCCCTACTCATCGCTTGCCAGCGCGCGCCGGAGAAGAACGCCTCCAATCCTGAACCGCGAATCCCGGGCCCCGAGTCCCGAGTCCCGGATCCCGAATCCCGAAGCCCGAGTCTGGTCACCTTCAACAAAGACATCGCGCCGATCCTCTTCGAGAACTGCGCGAGCTGCCATCGTCCCATCGATTCGACGCCTGCTGCGAAAGGCGGTGACGTGCTGTGCGTTGCGGGAGCGCCGTTTCCGTTGCTGGACTACACGAGCGCGCAAGCACGAGCTGAGGAAATCGCCCAAGCGACTCTTACACGCGCAATGCCTCCGTGGCTGCCTGAACCGGGGTACGGTGAGTTCCTCAACCCACGTCGTTTGAGCGACGAGCAGATCGCGCTGATTCAGAAGTGGGTCGACCAAGGCACGCCCGAAGGCAACCCAGCAGACAGACCTGAGCCTCCGTCATTTCCGGACGGGTGGCAGCTCGGGACTCCCGACGTGGTGTTGAAGACGGCGGAGAAATACACGCTGCAGCCGGGCAAGGGCGACGTGTTCAGGAATTTCGTCCTCCCGGTGCCGAGATCGTCGACGCGTTACGTTCGCGCAATCGAATTCCGCGCCGACAACACGAAGGTGCTCCACCACGCCAACATCGCGGTCGATCCCGCGCGCGTATCGCGTCGCCTCGACCGAATCGACCCGGGGCCCGGTTTTGCCGCGATGCCGGACGACGAAGTGCAGAACGTCTTCGGCTGGTCGCCTGGCAAGGTTCCCATCCGGGAGCCCGAAGACACCGCATGGGCGCTCGAGGAGGGAAGCGATCTGGTCGTTCAGCTCCACATGGTCCCGGGCGCGAAAGCCGAGACCGTCCAGCCATCGATCGGGCTCTTCTTCACGCCGGCTCCGCCTACCCGCGTCCCGATCGTCGTCAAGCTCGAGTCGAAGACAATCGACATCCCCGCCGGTGAGCCGAAGTATGTGGTCGAGGACAGCTACGTCCTTCCTGTCGATGTGTCTGCCGTCAGCGTCTACCCGCATGCGCACTATCTGGCTAAAGAGATGCGGGGGACGGCTACGCTGCCTGACGGGTCGGAGAAGCCCTTGATCTGGATCAAGCAGTGGGACATCCGGTGGCAGGACCAGTACCGCTACAAAGATTCCGTGACGCTGCCCAAGGGAACGACCTTGCGCATGCGCTTCACATACGACAACTCGGCGGCCAACTCGCGCAGTCCGCGTCCGCCGCGCAAGGTGACATGGGGTCAGAATGCAACTGACGAAATGGGCGCGTTATGGGTGGAGGTCATTCCACGCAACAGTGCCGACGCGGCGGTGCTCACGCAGGATTATTTCCGGCGTGCGCTCGCCACCGACATCGCGAGCGCCGAAATGCAGGTCAAGAACGATCCGCAGAATCCGGCCGCGCACAACCGGCTGGCTTTGAAGTACGTGCAGGCAGGTCGGGTCCAGGATGCCCAGGCACGCCTCGACGAGGCGCTGCGCCTGGCGCCCGATGATGCGGAAGCGCACAGCAATCTGGGAACCGTGCTGCAGATGCAGGGCAGGCTCGCCGAGGCGGCGCCGCATCTCGAGACGGCGGTGAAGCTCAAGCCGAACGACGATCGCATTCGTTTCAATTTCGCGAATGGGCTGATGGCGGCTGGCCGCTCGAACGATGCCATCCGTGAGTATCAGCGCGCCGTCGCGCTCAATGGCGAGAACGCCGATGCGCATTTCAATCTCGCGATGCTGTTCGGGCCGCAGAACCGGTTGGATGAAGCGATTGCCCACCTGCGGCGTGTGATCGAGCTCACGCCGAGGAACAGCGAGGCGCATCGGAACCTGTCAGTCGCTTACGGCCTGCAAGGGAAGCTGGATCAGGCCATTGCCGAGGCGCGTGAAGCGCTGCGGATCCAGCCTGATTCCGCTGCTGCACGCCAGCAGCTCGATCGAGTGCTGACGATACGAGGTCAGCGTTGACGCCGGTGATCCGTGACCGCGACACACCCAGCCATCGAGAACACCGAGGTCCGTGAAAGGATTTTCTCTGTGACTCTGTGCCTCTCTGTGTCGTAGTCTGTTGCCATGACAAACCCGATGACTCGATGGATTCGCGTTTTCATCCTTGCCCTCATTGTCTCCGGTGCATCCAATGCCTCCGCTCAACTCCTGGCAGCCAAGGACGGACCTATCGTCTACGGTCACCATCACCTGAACGTCACCGACATGGACTCGGCGAAGAAATTCTGGGTCGACGCGCTGGGGGGCGTGCTGGTCATCGTCGGTCCGGAGAAACGCGAGATCATCAAGTTCCCGAACGCGCTGATGCTGCTGCGCGCGCAGAAGCCGACCGGTGGGAGCAAGGGCACGACCGTTGACCACCTCGGGTTCTCGGTCAAGAACCTGCGGCAGGTCGTCGATCGCGTCAAGGCAGGCGGCTATCGCATGGTCACTTCTTCGGAGGCGCCCCCCAACGTCAAGGTCCAGGACGACATCGGCATTGTCGAGGGCGGGCCGGTCAGCGGCATCGCCTACGTGATGGCTCCGGACGATACGAAAGTGGAACTCGTGGAGATGAAAGCGCAGGCCGCGCCCATCGCGTCGCATCACCTGCATTTCTTCGGCATGAACAAGGAGATGCAGGCCTGGTACATGAAGACGTTCGGTGCCTCTGCGCTCGCATCGGCGAATCCCGCGTTCATCAGCGCGAGCCTGCCCGGGCTGACGATGAATTTCTCGCCGTCACAGACGGCTGTGGCCGGGACTCAGGGGCGCGCGATCGATCACATCGGGTTCGAGGTCAAAAACCTCGAGGCGTTCACCAAGAACCTCGAAGGGCAGGGCATCAAGCTCGCGTCGCCGTACCGCGCAGTCCCTGCGCTGGGAATCTCGATCGCCTTCATCACCGATCCCTGGGGCACGTATATCGAGCTCACGGAGGGACTGGACAAGATCAACTGAATCGGGAATCGCGATCCCGGAATCGGATTCGGGACTCAGCGAATCGGCCCCCTGCAGAGGCGGGTCTCTTGGAGACCCGCCTGATCACGAGATGCGGAAGGCGCCGGCATCGGCCGCGGCCAGTAGTGAGCGCGCCCGTGCTTCGTCGCTTTCGTCCACCATGATTTCCACGGCACCGAGCCCGTTGACGGTCAGGCCGTGGGTGTTACGCAGTGCCTCGCCGCGTTCCGAAGTGTGAATGCCGGCCGCTTCGAGAAACGCGCGGACCTGCTGCGCGTGGAGCTCACCGTTGGCAACGAAGACGCGGCGGAGTTCGTGATGCATGTGCAACAGTGTGAAGGGGTCTGACCCCGCACATTTATGGCTGCGAGCTCTCCTTCGCGGCCGCGGCCCTCGCATCGTCGGCGCGCGCCGCGCTGAGGATGTTCTTCAAACCGTAGTTACCCTCGTGGCACTCGTACGGCATCATCGGCTCCGCCGGATTCAATGTCAGCGGCAGTGAAAACGTCCACGGCTTCGTCCACGTGGTCGGATCGTCGACGGTGACCGCCCAGCGCAGCGTGTTCGGACCGACGCGCGTGAAGCGCTCGGTGATCGTGAGCCGCTCAGGATTGGCGTTCCGATAGACGCTGCGCGCGAGGAAGTTCGTCGTTTCGACCACCAGTGTGTCGCCCTCCCAGTGTCCGCGCGCGTCACCGAAATCCGATCGGATGTTTGTTCCCAGATGCGGCGCCGTCGTGAGCGGGATGACGCGGGTGTCGTGGATCATCTCGTAGGTGATCGCCACGTAGCCTGGTCCTTGAACGATCTGGGACGAGTTGCCGTAGATCGTCGGCATCCCTGAATTCGGGAAGCCGCGCGTAATGCAGCGGTCGTAGAGACTGCGATCGATGTACGAGTCTGCCGCACCGCGCGTGTTCCGCTTGCGGGCGTCTGCCGCGGCCTGCTGCCGTTGTTGCGCTTCAGCTGTCAGCGGCGGGATCTTGCCGTCGGGCGGATCGATCACCAACCACGCCTGCGCGCCGTTCTCGGCGTTGCGATACGCCACCTGCCACCAGTTGTCCGGTGCCTCGGTGGGCCCGAGGAAGTTGTTGATGGTTCGTTCCGCCGCCTGCCGCTTGAGCGCGCGCAGTTCATCGGCGCTGATGTCGCTGAGTTGCTTGCCCTCGAACTCCTTCGGCCGCTCGAGCGGCGTGCCCGCCTCGGTGAGGTTGCTGTAGTTTCCCTGAATGTCGGGATCTCCCCACGGCGTCTTCGGTGCTTTGTAGCTCTGCGCACTCGAATGCGCCGCGGCCATCACCACTATCACGGCAACGGCGCAGATACCGGACGCCAGCCGCGCGATGTTCCGCCTCATTTGCTCGATCCCCCCGCCGCAGCCTTTTCCTTCTCTTCCGCCCTTGCCGCCGCGAGGATGTTGCGCAGCCCGTAGTTGCCCTCATGACAGGCGTACTCGAACGGCGGCTGGCTTGGGTCTTCAGTCAGGTTCATCGTGAACGTCCACGGCTTCTCCCACGTGTGCGGATCGTCGAACGTCACGGCCCATTCGACAGTGTCCGGACCGAGCGGGGTGAACTTCTCGATGATCTTCAGCTGGTCGCTCGATCCGCGATACGGTGTCTTGTCGGTGAAGTTCGTGGTTTCGACGACGAGAGTATTGCCTTCCCAGTGCCCGCGGCCATCGCCGACGTACTGACGGATCGATGAAGCGAGATGCGGCCGCGAGTCGAGCGGAATCACGCGTGTATCGTGGACCATCTCGTAGGTGATGGTGACGAAGCCCGGGCTCTGGTGGATGTGATACGAGTTGCCGTAAATCGCAGGCATCATCGAGCCGGGAATGCCGCGGGTAATACACCGATCGTAGAGGCTGCGGTCCTCCCACGAATCCGCTGGACCTCGCCCCTTCCTGGCCGCCTGCCGCGCCGCTTGCCGCTGACGTGCTTCTGCTGTCTGAGCGGGCACCTTGCCGTCCGCTGGGTCGGTGACCAGCCAGGGCCGGCTGTTGGCGGCGTAGTAGTTCTCGAACCAGTGCATCGGGCTCGTCGCGCCGGGGAACTCGCTCAGCCCCGGAGTGCGCTCGATCGTCTGCTGCTGCCGCTGCGCGACCATCTTGGCGAGCTCGTCCGGCGTAAAGGAGTCAATCGCGCGGCCCGCGTACTCGTCAGGCCGCTCGAAGGGGATGCCGCTCTCGTCGCTGTTGTTGTAATCGCCGGTGATGTCCGGGTCGCCCCACGGGGTCTTCACCGGAACATAGGTGCCGCGCTTGGGAATGGGCGCGACCCTTTTTCTGTGTGGAACCTCACCCTCTTTGATCGGGTCCGCTCGTTTCGGAGCGGGTGTCTGGGCGATGGCGGCGCTCGAGGCAATGATCGTCGAAGCAGCTATAGCAATGAATACGCGGAGACTCGGAATCGACATCGGAGTGTTCTCTTTGATAACGGTCTGGCTGAAGCCAGACACTACGTACGGTTGTGCTTCAGCCGTAGTGTCCGGCTTCAGCGGCGGGGCCTTCCACCTTCGCCAAGGCTACGGCGGACAGGAAAGCCCCCGCTCTACGGTATCGCGTTATGGCGCGCCCAATTCTTTCAGCAATTTTGCCGTGCGCTCGTACACTGGCGGCGGCCCACCGGCGCGTCCGCGGCCACCGACGCCCATTGCCATGTCGACGGGCGTACGGCCTCGCTTGTCTTTTACATCCAAACGCGCTCCGGCCTTGGCCAGCACTCTGACAATCGAATCGAGACCGCCCTGCGCCGCGAGATGAATCGCCGTGATGCCATCGTCGGTTGAGGCGTTGACGTCGACCTTGCGCTCGACGAGCAGTTCCACCGCCTGACGCAAGTCAGCCTCGGTGCCGTAGTCCTTCGCGAAGACGCCGAGCCCCCGTCCGAGTCCCGACGCCATCATCAGCGCCGTCGTGCCGCGCGGCTGCTTCAGTGTGGGATCCGCGCCGGCCGCGAGCAGGATCTTCATCGCGGCGTAGTCGCCATTTCGGGCCGCGCGCATCAGCGGCGTCGTCCCGGCACCGAGCTGTCCCTCGCCGGGCGTGTGATTCCGCTGCAGCGTGGGCGTCTTGAGCAGTGCGTCGACAACGGCCCCCTTCGCGATGAGACGCGACATCAAATCGGTGGGCGTCAGCGTGTCGTTCACTTTGCGCGGAGGCATCCCGTAAACTTCGCCGAGCGAGCTCATGTCGACCGCCGCGTAGAGCGCCGCCATGCCCGCCTTGTCGGTGATGTTCGGATCGGCGCCGGCCTCCAGGATCACATTGGCCGTGTCGTAGTGGGAGTTCATGATCGCCAGGATCAACGCCGTCGTGCCGTCGGGATCCGTGGCGTTGACGTCAGCGCCTGCCTTCGCGAGCGCGCGCGCGGCATCGGCCCCGCCGTCGCGCGCGGCATACATCAACGCCGTCCAGTTGCCGTGCGGAAGGATCGTCAGCACGCCCTCCAGCCCGAACCGATCCTTGGGGAACTGGGTCGTCGACGATCGCGCGTTCACGTCGGCGCCGCGATTGGCCAGCAGTGTCACCATTTCGGCCTGGTTTTCCGACGCTGCCCACATCAAGGCCGTCTCGCCGAGCTGAGATTCGCGCGCGTTGACGTCGGCCCCATGCTCGATGAGCACGCGCGCCGCGGCTGGATTTCCGGTTCGGGCCGCCGTCATCAGCACCGTCTGTCCTTTTGACACGACGGTGTTGGCGCTGGCGCCAGCCGCGAGCAGCGCCTCGATCAACGCGGCATTGCCATTCACCGCGGCCAGCGAGAGCGGGGTGACGCCGTATCGGTTCGCCGCGCTGGCATTGGCGCCTGCGTTCAGCAGCGCCTTCGCCGTCTCCATGTCGTCGGCGCGCACCGCCCAATGCAGCGGTGTCGTGCCGTCGGCGTCAGTCGCCTTGACCGCAGCCGGGTCCTTCAGCAGTTTCTGAATCGCCTGCCGGTCACCGGCCTGAATGGCCTCCGAGAGAGACGACTCGCGTGGTCCGGCGCTGAGCGAAGCGACCGACAGGAGCGCCACAAGGACGATTCGGGATGTGTAGCGCATCGCGGTCACGTCAGCCGAAGAGATCTTCGACGCGTCCGTTGCTATCGCCAAAGGTATCGATCTGGCTCCCGAAGCGATTGGCGACGGCCAGCCACAGGTTGCCGACAGGAGTCTGCGGCTTCAGCTTGATGTGGCGATGCCCCTTGCCGACGCCGCCCCCGACTGCGATGACGGGAAGCGGGTCGCTGGCGTGCCCGTTCGGGTTCCCCATGCCACCGCCGTAGAAGATGAGCGAGTGGTCGAGCAGTGACCCGTCGCCGTCGGGTGTCGAGCGCAGCTTCTCCAGGAACTTCGCGAAAAGTCCCATGTGGTAGGTGTTGACCTTGACGTTCTGCGCGATCTTCTGCGCGTCGTTGCCGTGGTGCGATACGGAATGGTGCTGTTCGGTGACACCGATGTTGGGGTACGTGCGCTGGCTCAGTTCCCGCGACAACATGAACGTGAACACGCGCGTGACGTCGGCCTGATAGGCGACCGCCAGCAGTTCGTACATGAGCCCGACGTGTTCCTCGAATGAGTCGGGCACGCCGACGGGCACGTCGATCTTCACGTCGATGCGATTCTGCGCTTCCGCGCGCTGGATGCGGCGCTCGATCTCGCGCAGGTTATCCAGGTAGTCGGTGACACGACGACGGTCGCGCACACCGAGTCCGTTTTGCAGCTTGCGCGCCTCGGCCGACACCGAGTCGAGCATGCTGCGGTCGTCACGAATGCGCGCCGCGCGCTCGGCCGGGCTGCCTCCCGGTCCGAACATGCGTTCGAACACGACACGCGGGTTGATGTCCATCGGCAGCGGCGTCGACGGGGTGCTCCACGACACGGTGTTCAGGTAGGCGCAATTGAAACCTGGTGAGCAGGCGCCGACGTAACCCGTGAAGTCTTCAGTTGCCACTTCAAGCGACGGGAACGGCGTCTCCTGTCCGATCTGCTGCGCCACGACCTGATCGATTGTCGTGTTGGCGAGCACATCTTCCGCCTCGGTTCGCTTCGGCCAGACGCCGGTCAGGAATCCGGCCGCGCTCACCGCATGATCGCCGACCTGGCTGCCTGGATGCGAGCGTGTCAGATTGGTGACGAGGAGGAGTTGGTCCTTGAACGAGTCGATCGGCTGCAGGATGGGCTTGATATCGAATCCCGGTCCCACAATTTCCGGAATCCACTGCTCCATGATCGCCCCGTTGGGGATGTAGATGGCGCCAAAACGGGTGCGCGGACGCGCCTGCGCGCGCACGAGCGGCGTGAACGCAGGGAACATCGCGTCGAGCAACGGCAGTGCGACAGCGGCGCCGACACCTCTCAGGAACGTCCGCCGGGGTAATGCGATCTTGGATACGAACATCGTGTACTCCAACTCCGAAGGGCCCAACTTCCCAGCAGCCTGCGCTCGCTGCCTACTGTGACGAACTGACCGGCTCGACAGCAGGTTTCATGCGCATCTGAAACGGAACGCTCTTCACGATTCCCAGGACGAGCGATGAGAAACGGTACTCATTCGCCGCCGCGTCGCGGAGGATGCGCCGGACGCTCGGCATGTCTTCCGGGCCAACACCGCGGCCGAGCGCGTACGTCATCAGCTTCTCGGTCATCGTGCCGACGAAAAGATCGGGACGATCGAGGATCGCCTTCCGCAGTGTCACGACGCCGTCCACCGCGGTTCCATCCGCGAGCTGCCCGGAGGCATCGATTGGTCCGCCGGCTTCTGACGTGCGCCACGCGCCGACCGCGTCGAAGTTCTCGAGCGCGAGGCCGACCGGATCCATGACCTTGTGACAGGTGGCGCATGTCGGGTTGGTGCGATGCTCGGCCATCTGCTCGCGAAGCGTCTTCGGCTTCTGGCCTTCTTCGGCGGGCTTCAGTTGCGGCACGTCGGGAGGCGGTGGTGGCACCGGAAGACCGAGGATGTTCTCCAGCACCCACTTGCCGCGCAGCACTGGTGAGGTCCGCTCGGCGTGAGAGGTCACCGCCAGCATGCTGCCCTTGCCGAGGAGACCCTTGCGCGCCTCGTCGATCACCTGCACACGACGGAAACGGCTGCCGTAGACATCGGGAATGCCATAGTGCCGCGCGAGCCGTTCGTTGACGAACGTGTAGTCGGCGCGCAGGAGGTCGATGACGTTGCGATCCTCGCGAATGATGCTCTCGAAGAGCAGCTCCGTCTCGTGCCTGAACGCCTGCCGCAGGTTGTCGTCGAAGTCCGGGAACTCGTCGGAGTTGGGCAGGACGCTCCGGACGTTTCGCAGCTGCAGCCACTGGCCGGCGAAGTTGTCGACGAGGGCGCTCGATCGGGGGTCGTCCAGCATGCGCCGGACCTGCTCTTCGAGCACGACCGGATCCTTCAGCCGACCACGGCTTGCGAGATCGAGCAACGTGTCGTCAGGGATGCTGCTCCACAAGAAGAACGACAATCGGGAAGCGAGCTCGACGTCCGAGATGCGATACGGCGTACCCGGCGTCGCTGAATCGGGATCGTGTTCGACGCGGAAGGCGAAGCGCGGACTCGCGAGGATGCGCTCGAGGCCTCGCTGGATCCCGTTCTCGAACGTGCCCTTGTTGCGGCGCGCCGTCTCGTAAAAGTCGAGGATCGGCTCGAGCTCCGCCTTCGAGACCGGTTGCCGGTACGCGCGGCGGGCAAGTCGGCTCAGGATCTGTGTGGCGCAGTCGCGCTCGCGTCGCGGACTCGACGGACGACACGTGAAGATCGCGTGGCGGCTGGCGGTGTCGCCGATCCCCGTGACATTGAAAGGCCCGGTGATCGAGAACGTCTGGATGTGCGGCCGCCCGGCCCAGTCGAAGTTGTCGGCGGAGCTTCTCAGGAACGGCTGCAACCGGATCGTGTCCTTCACGGCCAGGTTCTCGATAAACGTGGCCGTCACCTCGTGCGGCCCCGCCGTCACAGGCACGCGTACGCGCATGCGCAACTCGACGGCATCGCCAGTATCGGTGGGCTTGTCGAACATCGCGGCGAGGTCTGCGTTACCACCGATGGTGACGTGGTGCACCTGCCGCCCGTCGATTGAAATCTCGAACTCGCTCGGATACTGAAGTCCGCGAACGATATTCAGGTTGGTGCGATAGAGCTGCGTGCGGAACTCGTACTCGGCGTCGAGGGGGAACACGTGTCCGACCTGCAGGCCGCCGACGGTGCCGAGGGGAAGACCCTCGATATGCTGGTTCTGCGACAGATCCTGCGGGATGCGATAGGTCTCGCTCCCTGGTCGCATCGACGGATCGCCAACGGCAAGTCGGCTGATGCGACCGGCGGCGGTCAGGTATCGCTCCTGCAGTGAGGGAGAGACACCGAGCACGTCGGCGATGTTGTCGAAACCGTACGCGGAATCGTCCGGTGGCAGCAGCGTCGCGACATCGACGTCGAGCGCCAGCAGATCACGAATCGCATTCTTGTACTCGGCGCGATTGAGACGGTGGATCAGCGGTCGGCCTGGGTTCGGCCGCACCTCAGCCGCCTGATCCAGGCTCGTCTCAAGCGAACTGATGAGTGCGTGCATTGTCGCGGCGTCCGGGCGTCGGGCGCCCTGCGGGGGCATCACGCCCGCGCGCAGCTTGCGAACGACCTTTTCCCAGCGCTCGGCGTCGGCCCCCACATTGCCGAGGTCGGCGTTCTCGAGCACGAGCCCGCCCGATTTCAGCCGCGCACTATGACAGGTGACGCAGTACTGATCGATCGTCGACCCCGGTCCGACGCTCGGCTGCGGTGATTCGGTGTGCGGTTGAGCGGGCCCCTGGGCCTGCGCGACGAGGGCAGCGCACGCGATCCAGCAACAGGCGGCGACGAGCAACAGTCTTCTGATCATCTCGATCTGAGGCACCCTTCAATATGCCAGATTTCGGGCCGGTTTTGGCGAGCTGAACCACCCCCGAGATCAGGGGATGGGCGGCCGTCTCCGGCGGTTTTCGCGTAATATCTCGCTACCGCCCTTCCGGGGGCTTCTCCAGAGGAGCAGCGATGCGGAAGAGATTCTCAGCGTTCGTGGCAGCGGCCGTCGCCCTCGTCGTTCTGACGTCCCCGATAGCTGCTCAGCAGCCGCGTACCGGGGGAAGTGCCGTGATCTCATTCTACGACTTGCAGACGATGTCGCTGGACGGCAAGCCCGGCAATCTGACGCAGTACAAGGGCAAGGTGAGCCTTGTCGTGAACGTTGCCAGCAAATGTGGGTTCACGCCTCAGTACGAAGGGCTCGAAAAGCTGCAGCGCGAGATGAAGGACAAGGGTTTCAATGTCCTCGGCTTCCCGAGCAACGACTTCGGCGGTCAGGAGCCGGGCACCGCGCAGGAAATTGCCACCTTCTGCAAGCTGACATATGACGTCACGTTCCCGATGTTCGAGAAGGTGGTCACGAAGAAAGGCGTGGGGCAGTCTCCTGTGTATGCCTTCCTGGGGCAGTCGGGCAACCTGCCGGCGTGGAATTTCAGCAAGTACGTCGTCGACAGGAACGGCAAGGTGGTGGCGTTCTTTGACAGCGCGGTCACCCCGGAGGATCCGGCGCTGCGCGCCGCGATCGGGAAAGCCCTCGCCGGGAGCTAGGTGTCTCGCTTCTCGAGCGCCGTGATCCGGTGCTCGGGATCGTGAATGACCGCCCGAAGGAAGTCGGGCAATACCTTGAGCGGCTCGATATCCTGCACCAGCTGATTCAGCAGCCGTGAATGTTGTTCGAGTATCGTTCCGTGATGCGACTGGACCTCAGCGATCACCTTAATCTGCCTGTTATTTTCCTCGCCGAGTATCTGTAGCTTGCGCGTCTCCGTCTCGAGCGTGGCGACTCGACCCGACAGGCCTTTTACATCGGTTCGCAATCCATCGACATCGGTGCGCAACCCGTTGACGTCGGTGCGCAATCCATCAACATCGGTGCGCAATCCATCGACGTCCGTGCGCAATCCATCGACGTCAGATCGAAGTCCCGCAACCGCACTTTCGACGCTGCCGAGCCTGCCTTCTATCTTGTCGAGCCTCTCACCTGTGTCTGTCATGCGATTCTCCGCAAGGCACAAGTGCGAGATGAATGCCACGTTGAAATCGTTCGCGAAATCTCACCGGGTTCTCCGGATTCTT
>JBKPNV010000382.1:0-5606 GCA_046732795.1 Acidobacteriota bacterium | reverse complement strand
TAGTGTCCGGCTTCAGCCGGACCGCGTTCGCACACGAGTCAAAATTCGTATTCGGCTGGAGTAATGCCCTTGGCCCGCAGGTACATCTCCGCCGACGCACGATGATGCGTGGTGTGGTCGAGCACGAACATCAGCAGCTCGAGCCCAGTCATCGGGGGGCCGAAGCCCGAGTAGCTCTTCTCGATTTGCGCCGGGGTCAGCTTCGAGACAAGGGCGATCGACTGGTCAAACGACTGGCGTACGAATGCGATCACGTCCTTCTTGCTCATCGACGAGGGCTTCCCGGGATTTGGCTTGCCGCCGGTGAACGGGGCCAGCAGATTCGCCTGGTCCGAAGCCAGATGCACCATTTGTTCGCCAAAACTCATCTGCGGAGGCGTGAGCTTGAAGGCGAAGTCGGCGTCGGGCATCTGGTCCGCGACCTTCAGCGTGAAATCGCGCGAAGTCGTGAGGTGCTTGAGGACGGCGGCCTTGATGTCGACTTGCGCGTGCGCCGGGGGATTCGCGACGAGCAGACACACGCCGGTGATTATCAGCGTGAGTGATCTGTGGGACATTCGGGGACTCCTTGACCACAATTGTAGCCAACCCGGCTCTGTACTGATGCCTGCGCCGCGACACGATGCACCTGAATTGTTCGTCTGGACGCAGCGGTTCGCAATCAGCCGGACGCCAATGTTATGACCAAGCCGAGGGGCACAAGGTTGAAGACGGCGAAGAAGACGGCCAGGCCGGCGTCGGCGATACCAATCGTGCGGAATACGAACTGGCCGGCTCGAAGCCGTTTAGGCCTTACGCCGATCGCCCCATGAAGATGCGGTACTACGACGTGCCCATCGCGACCCTGGAGGATGCCGCGGCGCTGGAGGCTTGGGCCGAGCGCTCCATTGCCGTCGCGAAGGCGACGACGCGCCCGCAATCACGCCGGAAGTGAGCTGGCGTTCGACCGCGGATTGACGTGCGGCGCTGTGTGCAGCGCTGCGCACAAATCGAGCAGGGCTCAGATGAGCTTCAACACGATGATCAGGACAAGGCCGGTGAAAAGAATCCAGCGGATCAGGGTCGACTGCAGATTCGATAAGGCGGCCAGCGTGGCTGCCTGCGTCTGCCGCATCTCCTCCACGGCCTTTCTCATTTCTCCATGCAGCCGGTGCATGAGTTCATGATCAACCGCCTCTTTCTCCACGAACCGCTCTCCACTGAAATCGCGCGGCTCACGCACGATTGGTCGCGGCCCATCGACGCGGCCGCCGGCCTCACTCGGAAACTCCGCGAGCCCTGTTTTGATGGATGCCAACGAACTGTCCTGCAACGTGTGCCCCACGTCCCTGCGCTCGTGCAAAGTTCGGGCTCGGTGATTGCGCAGGGAACTTCTGTACAGACCGGTACTTTGCTGCGGCGAAATGGGTCTACTTATTGTTCCGCAAGGAAGAGTTCTTAGCCGGACCAGACACCCGCGCTGCGCTGATTGACACAGGTTACGCCGGGGCAACGGTGGGTGATTGGCCGAACTGGGCGCGCAACTCGGAGGCGAGCGCTTCTTCGCCCATCAGATCGGCGGCACGGAAGGCCTGTTGATACATTGACGCGGTCTGTTGCGGCGTCGGCCCGAACGCCAGGGCCCGCGCGTACGCGTCGCGCACGGCGGTGTGATCGCTGAGATAGATGTTGGCTTCACCTTCCGTGGCATAGCGCCACATTCCGGGTGATCTGCTGGCGCAGTACCTCAACGCGCGGGTGGCGTAGTCACGACATGTCGTCATATTGCCCTCGAAGGCAAGCGCCATGAACGCGCAATTGATCGCATGGTAGTAGGCCTGAGACGCATCGCCCCTGGCTTCCGCCTGTGCGAGTCCATCGTGATAGAGCGCGCTCGCCTGTTCGGCATCCTTGCGGCGGTGCTCGACGAGCCACCGCCGCTTCAGGCGTCCGGCCAGGACACCGAGCGGATCTGTTCCCGTCGGCTGCGCCTTCTTCAGGAGGTCGATGGCATCCGCCTGACGGCCGACCGATTCAAGCGCCAGCGCCAGCGTCACCAGCCCTTTGTCATCGAGTTCGTCGGCGTGTGGTCCCAGTGTGTCGATTGCGTGCTGGAACTGGCGTGACTCCACGGCGCGCAGCGCAGTATCGAGAAGTCCGGCGGCGGCATCCACGCCGACGAGGGCTTTGACCGCTACCGTGAAGCCCAGATGATCCGGGCTCTCAGGTTTGACGATGTCGAGATGGTTGCCGTAGACCACCCGCCGCATCGGCTCGCTGAATGGATCGAGCGACGAGGTACGCGGCACGAACTCGTCGCGATCTCCCGCAATGGCGAAAAACGAAAACGGCGGCGTCTCGCGGAACGAAGCCGTCCAGTCCTGGCGCAGCGTCCGAATGAAGATGCTGTCGCGACTCATGTCGCGCACCTGTCGCTTCCAGAAATGAAATGGCGACGCCCGCTCGAGGCCGGCGCTCGGCGTCCCGAACAGCAGCAGATGTGACACTCGTGCGCGCAGCGTGGCGTTCGATAGCAGCGCACGCTGGACGAGCAGGCCGCCCATGCTGTGGGCCAGGATCGCGAGCGACCCATATCGATCGAGCGGTGCCACATCGGTCACCGTCTGAATCAGGCCGCCGAGGGTGATGATCTCGGGATCGGCGCTCCAGACGCCGGCAAGGTCGAACGCGAGGCTCGTCGAGTAGCCGAGGCTGAAGACATCCCAATTGTGCAGGCGCCGCTCTTTCTTCAGCAGCTCTGGGAACAGTCCCCACGTCGCCGCAGCGTTGCCACCGAACCCATGGACAAGGACAATCGCCGCCGGTGCGCCGCTGCAACGATGATCGACGCGGTGCGGACAGTCAGCCATGTAGAGCCCTGCGGAAGTGACCTGAGGCACACGATATCACGTGCTCCATCGGCACACCGATGGCATACCATCCGTATCGAGGTGCAGCGGTGGGCGACCGGTTGAAGTACTTGAGGCGGGAGAACCAGTCGGTCGTCGCGGTTCAGCTCGCCCTTGACACCGAAGGCTTCACCTATCAGAAGTGGGGTGACGTGCAGACGTGTAAACCCGGAGACTGGATCCTCGACAACGATGGCGACGTCTACACCGTCGACCAGGAGACGTTCGCCCGGACCTATCGCAAGGTCGACGGCGGCAAATATGTGAAGGTCACTCCGGTCTGGGCCGAGCGCGCGTTGAACGCGGGAAACGTCAACACCAAGGAAGGCACCACGCACTACCGGCGCGGCGATTACCTCGTGTTCAACGACGAGGACGGAGACGACGGTTACGCCGTCGACGCCGAGAAGTTCCGCGCGATGTACCAGCGCACGGATTGATCATCGCCATCCCAGCACATTGCGCAGGATGCTCCAGCGCGGAGGGCGCGTTGCGAGCGCTTTGCCTCGCACCCAGTACTCGTACGCTTCCTCCGCTTCGCCGCTCGCGCGTCTGGTTTCGATCCAGAGATCGACGAGATTCCGGAAGTCGAGCTCGCCGGATGGCAGCGCGTAGACCACGATCGTGGCCGCCTGCACTTCCTGCGGCCGCACCGCCGCGAATTCGGGATGGATTCGACTCAGGTAGTAGGCCCGCTCGAGAGTGGTGAACGCCGCAGTCACCTCGGGGTCGCGGATGACCTCTTCGATCGATCGATAGGGGCGCGTAGCCGCTTGCGGCAACATGGCCGTGACGGCTTCAGCCGCTCCTTCCACCGGCGGCACGGCGACGACCACGCCCTCGCCCCCGTTCAGCCCCGCGAGCGTCGCGAACCGGCTGCGGTCGAAGTCGCGAACGAGAAAGCCCAGGTGTTCGTTGCTGTAGGGATGCGAGAGCTCCATCCGCTCGGCGCGCGATACCGTTGCCGTGAAGCCGCTCATCAGAATATCGGCGTGTCCGTCGCGCAGCGCTTGCGACGGCCTGGATCCCTCGCGTTGGACCGGTACGAACTCGAGTGCCACGCCGAGTTGACTGGCCAGGCGATGCGCGGCTTCGACGTCGTAGCCAACGAGCGTGCCGCTCGCGTTGACGAACGCCCAGGGCACGGAATCGCTGAAATACCCGACGCGCAGGACACCCCGCGCCTTGATCTCCAGCAGTCGCCTGCCCTGCTCCGGCGCCACGTCCGAGCTCGCTTGCGCGGCGTTCGTCACCGTGGCGAGCGGAGGCCGCAGCTCGAAGGACGAGAGCGTGCCGATGCCTGATGGCGCAGCCGGCAGCACCCACGCAAAAATCGCGCGGGTGCCGAGCGCGAACGCACCGACGATCGCGCCAGTCACCACGACAAACCGGATGAGCCGCCGGATCGACACGTGGATGGTGCCGAGCATGGCGGCGGCAATTACCACGCCAAGAGCCGCGATGTGAGCCGCCGCAGCCATGGAGCCCAGTCTCGAATTGAGGATGCTCGACACCGAGAACAGGTCGAACAAATCGGCAGGCAGGTGCAGTAGATCGAGCAGGAACGGCATCGCCCCGTTGATGCTTCCAAAAAGACTCAGGGGTCCCGCGCTGACGAGAAGCAACAGTTGTTGCAGGCCGAGAGCGCTGCCGGAGTACCAGGCCGCAAACGGCAGGAAGGCGAGGCTCAGAATCTTGCCGACGTGCGGAAAGTTGTAGATCAGTGGAATCGCGACGCTGACGGAACGGTCGGCGTCTTCGGACGAGACGCCGCGTTCGACGAGGAGCTCCTTGGCCGATTCCGCGATGAGAGGCAGCACGACGAGCGCATCGCCCGCAGCGGCAGCCGTGATGACGGCGCCGCGCATGCTGGCGACGAAACGTCCGTACGACACGTCGGTCAGCCGCGCGACCAGCGCCGGGAGGACCCACAGCGTCAACAGGAACGCGCCGCCGGCGTAGAACCAGAACCAGACCTGGAGGCGCAGCACGTCTTCCACGCGGATTTCCCCCGCGGTGACCGCTGCAATCGCAAACAAGCCGTATGGCGTCAGACGGAGGATCAGACGGCTGACGCGCGCCATCGCCTCGTTGAATGCCGCGAGCGAGTGGAGCAGCACGTCCTTCTTCTCGCCGGTCATCTGGCCGAGCGCCACGCCGGCGAGGATCCCGAAGAGCACGACCGCCGGGATCAGATTGTTGGCGAGCGCATGAAACAGGTTCGCGGGGATGTAGAGGTCGAGCCAGTCAATCGGTGGGGGAGCTTCGTCCAACCCGAACACCGGCGCGCCGCTGAAGGCGGGAAACGCCAGTGGCGCTGAGACCACGAGAAGCAGCGTCAGTGCCCAGACGAAAAGAAGGATCGCAATGCCGTAGCGTGCGATCGCTTTCATTTCCGCGGCGCCGCGGCTTCCGAGGCTCGCGATCAGTGAACCCAGGAGATAGGGAAGCACGTTGACCTGCAGCAGTCGAATGAAACCGCTGGCAGCAAGTCCGAGGGGGCCAATCGCCTCGCCGAAGAACAGACCGGCGAGGATACCCAAGCCGATGGCCCAGAGGACGCGAGCGAACAGCCGGTTGCTTTGAGCGTCGGCGGTCACGGGAAGGTCAAGTATTCATTCTATCCACCTCCCGAACCCACAAGTGGGATGAGTCGCGAGCCGTCTTCCGGCGCACTTCGGGTCTACGAGACCCGCGCCGCACCGAGCGTTTGTACAG
>JBKPNV010000381.1:0-5796 GCA_046732795.1 Acidobacteriota bacterium | reverse complement strand
CGTACAGCACGAGTCCGCGGCGGACTTCTTCCATCGCCACACGCTCGGCCTTATGCGGCACCGCCCGATGCTGCTCCGCCGCACCGTCGTCGTCACTGAGACGCACGCGGGCCCCGCGCCGCAGCTGCTTCGCGCGCATGGCCGCGACATCGACGTAAAGAAATCGACTTTCGATGGGAGGCGCCTTGGCCGGGACGATTGGCGCGGGCTCTTCTATCGTTTCCGAACCGGTGACTTCGACTGTGTCGGTCATGCAAGAAGCCTAACACAGCCAATGGTGCGGAGGTGCGGGGTACGAGGGCGGGTCTCAAAGCAAGACCCGCCCGACGGAATTTAGGCTGCGACTTCGACGTTGATGGTCCGCGGCTTTGCTTCCTCGCGATACGGCAGCTTCACGGTGAGCACGCCGTTCCTGTATTCGGCGCTGACCTTCGCGGCGTCCACGGTGTTCGGCAACGTGAACGAGCGCACGAAGGAGCCGTATCGGCGTTCGACGCGGCGGAACTGCTCTTCCTTCACATCGCCGGGAAAATTCTTGTTCCCTTTGATCGTGATCGTGTTGTTCTCGACGGTGACTTCCACGTCTTCGCGATTCACGTCCGGCAACTCCACCTTGATGACCAGGTCGTGGCCTGGGGTCTCGTAAATGTCGACCGGCGGCACCCAGTTGCCGCGCGAAGTGAGATCCTCGTCGCGAAGGTAGACGTCACCAAACAACCGGTTCATGCGGTCCTGAAGGGTGGTGAATTCACGGAATGGATCGAAACGAGTCATGGTCATTTTCTTCTTCTCCCTTGGCGGGGGCTGAAGCCCCCGCGCTACAAATCGTTTTGATTAATCGTTTACGCGTCGACGACTTCCCCTTCGACGACTTCGTCCTGGGCAGCTTTCGGCCCAGCGCTCTGGGCCGATCCCTGCCCCTGCTGCTTGTAAAGCTGCTCCGCGATCGAGTGCGATGCCTTCTGCAGGTCGGCACTCGCCGTGCGAATCGTTTCGAGGTTGTCGCCTTTGACGGCGTCTCGCACGACCGCAATCGCGCGCTCCACGCGTTCGACGTCCACCGCCGGCAGCCGATCGCGATTCTCTTTCACCGTGTTTTCGACCGAGTAGGCGAGCGAGTCAGCCTGGTTGCGCGCGTCGATCACCTCACGCCGCGCCTTGTCCTCCGCAGCATGGCCCTCTGCGTCCTTGACCATGCGAGCAACTTCGTCCTTGCTCAAGCCGGAGGAGGCGCTGATCGTGATCTTCTGCTCCTTCCCGGTCGCGACATCCTTGGCCGTCACATTGACGATGCCGTTGGCGTCGATGTCGAACGCCACCTCGATCTGCGGAACCCCGCGCGGCGCCGGCGGCAGCCCGATCAGGTGGAAGCGGCCGAGCGTGCGGTTGTCGCGAGCCATCTGTCGCTCGCCCTGAAGCACGTGAACCTCCACGCTCGTCTGGTTGTCCGTCGCCGTCGAGAAGATCTCGCTCTTTCGAGTCGGGATCGTCGTGTTGCGGTTGATGAGCGTCGTCATCACTCCGCCCAGCGTCTCGAGACCGAGCGACAGCGGTGTCACGTCGAGGAGCAGAACGTCCTTGACCTCCCCCTTCAGCACGCCACCCTGGATCGCCGCGCCGACTGCGACGACCTCGTCAGGATTGACGCCTTTGTGCGGCTCTTTGCCGAAGAAGTCCTTCACCATCTGCTGAATCTTCGGCGTCCGCGTCGAGCCGCCCACGAGGACCACCTCATCGACATCTCCCGGCTTGAGACCCGCGTCGTCAAGCGCCTGCTTGACGGGCCCCATCGATCGCTGCAACAGATCGTCGACGAGCTGCTCGAACTTGGCCCGCGTCAGTTTCAACTGCATGTGCTTGGGGCCGGACTGGTCCGCCGTGATGAACGGCAGGTTGATGTCGGTTTCGAACACCGTTGAAAGCTCGATCTTGGCCTTCTCCGCCGCCTCCTTCAGGCGCTGGAGTGCCATGCGATCCTTCACCAGGTCGATACCGTCGCTCTTGCGGAACTCCGCCGCCATCCAGTCCACGACGCGCTGATCCAGATCGTCGCCGCCCAGATGCGTATCGCCGTTGGTCGACTTGACTTCGACAATGCCGTCGCCCACTTCAAGCACCGACACGTCGAACGTGCCGCCACCGAAGTCGTAGACGACGATGGTTTCGTCCTTCTTCTTGTCGAGACCGTAGGCCAGCGCTGCTGCCGTCGGCTCATTGACGATCCGAAGCACATTCAGTCCGGCAATTTTTCCTGCGTCCTTGGTCGCCTGCCGCTGCGCATCGTTGAAATACGCCGGCACGGTGATGACCGCGTCTGTGACCTTCTCGCCGAGGTAGTCCTCGGCCGCGGTCTTCAGCTTCTGAAGCACCATCGCCGAGATCTCTGGCGGCGAGTACTTCTTGCCGCGCACCTCAACCCACGCATCACCGTTGTCTGCCTTGACGACCCGATAGGGGACGCGCGCGATCTCCTGCGCAACCTCGCCGTGCTTGCGGCCCATGAAGCGCTTGATCGAGAACACGGTGCTCTCGGGGTTCGTCACGCTCTGGCGCTTAGCGACCTGGCCGACCAGGCGCTCCCCTTCTTTGTTGAACGCGACGATCGACGGGGTCGTCCGCGAACCTTCCTGGTTCACGATGACCGCCGGTTCGCCGCCTTCCATCACGGACACGACTGAGTTGGTCGTGCCCAAATCGATTCCGATGACTTTGCTCATCTGGCTCATTCCCCCGTGAACCAAATCATACGGACTATATGAGTGTTTGTCAAGCATCTAATTTGAGTGTTTTTCCATCATATATCGTAAGCTGCCAGAGCTCATCTGCAAAAACCCATCAGTCTCAGTGGCGGAACCGGAATCCGGAACCCGAACGCCCGCTGTGACATCATTGATTCCCCGTGCTCGAGTTCTCGTTTCTTCCCACCGGTGAGTCACGCGAGCTGGTCGACGACCTCCGCCAGGTCTTCGCCGATCTCGCCGCTACCCTGGGACCCGAACAGCGCGCTTATTCCGGCGAATACCACCCGGCCCTCGACGTCGTCGAAACGTCCACGGCCGTCGAGATCGCCATCGATCTCGCGGGTGTGCCTCCGCAAGCCGTGCGGGTGCTCTTCCGGGGAGATGTCCTGATCATCGCGGGCGAAAAGGCTCCCTCGCCCACGGCAGCGGAACCGAGCTTTCACCTCCTCGAACGCGGCTTCGGCCGTTTCGCGCGCGCGGTGCGACTGAGCGGCGCATTCGAAATCGGCCGGGCGCAAGCGAAGCTCGCGGCCGGAGAACTGACGATCATCCTCCCTAAGCGGGTCGATCGCCGCGGTCAGGTGCAGAGGATTCCGATCGAGGGCGATTCGGGGGCACCCGTATGAACATCCTGTTCATCGGGGATATCGTCGGACGCCCGGGACGCGAGCTGGTGCGCAAAGGTCTTCGTGCCCTCATCGAACATCACGGCGTCGATCTCACGATCGCCAATGCCGAGAATGCCGCTGCGGGCTTCGGAGTGACCAAGGACATCGGCGATTCGCTCCTGGATTGGGGTGTCGACGTGATGACCTCCGGCAATCACATCTGGGACAAGAGAGAGGTGATGGGCTATATCGCCAGCGAGCCGCGGCTGCTGCGCCCGGCCAACTACCCTGCCGGCGTGCCCGGCCGCGGGTCGTACGTGGCACAGACCGGAGACGGGCGATCGGTCGGCGTCATCAACGTGATGGGCCGTGTCTTCATGCTCAACATCGATGACCCGTTCGCCGTCGTTCTCAAGGAGATTGACGCGCTTCGTCACCGCACGCGTGTCATCATCGTCGACTTTCACGCCGAGGCGACGAGCGAGAAGATCGCGATGGGATGGCATCTCGATGGCAAAGTGACGCTCGTGGTCGGCACGCACACACATGTCCAAACCGCGGATGAGCGCATCCTGCCAAACGGCACCGCGTACATGACCGACGCGGGGATGACCGGTCCGCACGACGGCATCATCGGCATGGAACGCGAACCGTCACTCGAGCGGTTTCTCAGTGGGATGCCGACCAAGTTCGAGCCGGCGTCCGCGAATCCGCGGCTGAATGGCGTCCTGGTCAGGGCCGATGAGAAGACCGGCCGCGCCACGGCTGTCACGCGCCTCAGTTATTCGGAACAGGAACTCGCGGCGTTGGCGGCGCGAGTTCGAGCAGGCGTGATCGGCGCGATTGCGGATCCTGCCAGCGTCGCGCGAAGCGCTGCCGCGAGCCTCGCCGAAGCCGAGCGGAGGCGGGAGTCCCGAGTCCCGAGCCCCGCGTCCCCAGCCCCGAGTCCCGAGTCGCGAGTCCCGAGTCCCGGAAGACGATGAGTCTCTTCGATCTCCCCTTCGAGGAACCGGACGAGGGGCTGGAGGACGAAGAGCGTCAGCCGCCTGCCCCCACACGGCGAGTGCTCAGCGTCTCCGAGCTGACAGCACAGGTCCGGACGCTGCTCGAGGAGCGCTTCTTCGAGATCTGGGTCGAGGGGGAGATATCGAATTGTCGCGTGTGGAACACCGGGCACCTGTACTTCACGCTCAAGGACGCGACCGCACAAGTCAAAGGCGTCATGTTCCGCTCGTCGCTCCGGTTGCTTCGTTTCAAGCCGGGGGATGGACTTCGCGTCGTGGCGCGCGGGCGCATCAGCGTCTACGATCCGAAGGGCGAATATCAGATCGTCTGCGAGCACCTCGAACCCGAAGGGCTCGGCGCGCTGCAGCTCGCCTTCGATCAATTGAAGCAGCGGCTGTCGGCGGAGGGACTGTTCGATCAGGCGCGCAAGCGTCCGTTGCCGGCGCTGCCGCGCAAGATTGGGATCGTCACGTCGCTGGACGGCGCCGCCGTGCGCGACATCATCAACGTCCTCCGCCGCCGCTACGCCAATGCGCACCTCG
Organism: Acidobacteriota bacterium; assembly: GCA_046732795.1. GTDB lineage: Bacteria > Acidobacteriota > Vicinamibacteria > Vicinamibacterales > UBA2999 > Gp6-AA40. The sequence goes on along the minus strand of JBKPNV010000381.1, from coordinate 900 downwards.
TGATTCGGCCGACGCGCGTGCAGGGTGACGGCGCCGGGCTCGACATCGCTCGCGGCCTGCGCGCCGTCGCCAAGGTCAAGGGCGTCGACGTGATTCTCGTGGGCCGCGGCGGCGGCGCGATCGAGGATCTCTGGTCGTTCAATCAGGAGGTCGTGGCTCGTGCCATCGCCGGATCGCCGGTGCCTGTCATCTCCGCGGTCGGCCACGAGACCGACGTCACCATCGCCGATTTCGTCGCCGACGTGCGGGCCCCAACGCCGTCGGCAGCCGCCGAGATCGTGGTCGCGCGGAAGGACGAGTTCGTCGCTCGCATCGATCGGCTCATCCGCGGCGTCGCGGCCGCGATGTCGATGCGCACGCACCGGCTCGAATCACGGCTGCGCGCGCTCGAAAGCCGATCGGGTTTCGCCGGCATGCGTGGTCATCTCGCGCTCCGCGGCCGCCACGCTGACGAACTGACTTTCGATCTGCGACGAGCCTTGCAGGCAAATCTCGCCGCCCGCGAACGCGCCTATCACCGACTGCAGCGGACGCTGGAGCGTTTCGATTTGCGCAAGCGATTGGCCGGTGTGAAGACGAGGCTGGTCGCAGCCGACGCGCGACTGCAGTCCACGATCCACAAGCGAGCGCACGCGTTCAACGCTCGCCTCGGCGCAGCGGCCGCGCGGTTGGACAGCCTGAGCCCGCTCGCGGTCCTCGGGCGCGGCTACGCGGTGTGCTGGAACGCCGACCGCACGGAAATCATCCGCGACGCCGCGCGCGTCGACACTGGTTCTCGCGTGCGCGTGACCGTCGAAAAAGGCGAGTTGACCTGCGAAGTCAAGGACCGGAAACTGTAAGCGTGGATCCCACCATCAAAGACTTCGAGACCGCGATCGCCGAGCTCGAGACCATCGTCAA